>CACKXR010000038.1 GCA_902604175.1 uncultured Pelagibacteraceae bacterium | reverse complement strand
AGCTTATTTCATAGTCAGTATTATTTTTCAAATAATCAATTCCAATTAATTCTAAAACTAATTCCCGATTTGACTGATCTATATTTTTAGATTTGACTTTATCTACAAAATCAAACCTACAAATACTATTGATTTTTTTATTTTCTTGGCCAGTTTCAACTTTTGTTCGCTCTATTGAAAGCAAAAATACCTTATTTGATGCAAGATATTTTATATCAAGAACCTTTACCTTTGCACCAGCACTGCATGCAGAAATCATTTGTAAACCCTCTTGATCGTTTGCAATAATTTTTGTTAGATATTTTTTTTCCATTAGTTTACTCGGCGTATTTTTGCTCCAACCTTTTTTAACTTTTTTTCTATATTTTCATAACCTCTATCTAAATGATAAATTCTATTGATAACTGATTTTCCCTTAGCTGTTAAAGCAGCAAGAACCAGCGAGACTGAAGCTCGTAAATCTGTGGCCATTAACTCAGCAGGTGCAAAATTTATATTTCCTTGAACAACGGCTTTGTTTCCTTTAATTAAAATTTGTGCACCCATACGGTTTAGTTCAGCAACATGCATAAATCGATTTTCAAAAATATTCTCTTTGATTATTGATTTTTTATTTGCCTTGCATAACAAAACCATAATTTGGGCCTGTAAATCAGTTGGAAAACCTGGATACGGAGCTGTTTTAATTTCTAAATTTTTAATCTTTTTATTGCCTACAATGTTTATCTTATTGTGATTAATTTTTATTTTAGCCCCAATTTTCTTTAAAATATCAATTTCGGTTTTGATTATTTTAGGTATCACATTTTTTATTTGTAAGTTTCCCTCTGTCAATGCTGCTGCAATCAAATATGTTCCAGCCTCAATTCTATCGAACATAACCGAATAACTAATTTCATTAATTTGTTTTACTCCAGAGATTTTTATTGAACGTTTACCAATCCATTTAATTTTGCAACCCATTTTTAATAAAAAATTAACTAAATCTTTTATTTCAGGTTCAATTGCACAATTTTTTAAAATAGTTTTTCCTTTTGCGAAGCAAGCAGCAATAATTAAATTTTCCGTAGCACCAACAGATATTTTTGAAAAACTTATGGTTGTTCCTATTAGTCCTTTTGGAGCATTAGCATGAACATATCCATTTAAAATTTTAAATTTAACTCCAAGTCTTGATAAAGCTTTAAGATGAATATCAATAGGTCTAGTACCAATTGCACAACCACCTGGTAATGAAACTTTTGCATTACCAAATTTAGCAAGTAATGGACCTAGCACTAATATTCCGGCTCTCATGGTTTTTACCAAATTATATGATGCAAAAACTTTTTTTTGTCTGGAATTATCTATAACAAGACTTTGTTTTGTAAATTTGGTAATTGATCCCAATGATTGAAGTAAATTAATCATTGTCTCTATATCTTTAACTTTTGGTAAATTTCTTAAAATTATTTTTTTTTTTGAAAGCAATGTTGCTGCCAAAATTGGTAGCGATGCGTTTTTTGATCCTGAAATATTTATTTGTCCCATGAGCTTTTTCGCTCCAAGAACCTCTAGTCTTTGCATATTTAAACTTTAGGTAATGTTACCCCAGTTTGACCCATATACTTTCCATCTCGATCTGCATAAGTCACTTCTGGTTTTTCATTTCCTTTTAAGAAAATAAATTGTGCAACACCTTCGTTTGCATAAATTTTTGCAGGCAAGGGTGTAGTGTTCGAAAATTCAAGTGTAACATATCCTTCCCACCCAGGCTCTAATGGAGTTACATTTACAATGATACCACATCTTGCATATGTTGATTTACCTAGACAAATAACCAATACATCATTTGGAATTTTAAACTTTTCTACAGTTCTTGCTAATACAAATGAATTTGGTGGAATAATGCATTCAGATACATTTTTGGTTACAAAATTTGTTGGTTTGAAATTTTTAGGATCGACAATCTCAGAATTTACATTTGTAAAAATTTTGAACTCCTCTGATACTCTTGCATCGTAGCCAAAA
>CACKXR010000037.1 GCA_902604175.1 uncultured Pelagibacteraceae bacterium | reverse complement strand
AAGAAAAGCAATACACGGTACTCAAGGATTAGTCCTAGTAACAGGTCCTACAGGATCTGGAAAAACAACAACTCTTTACAGTATTTTAAAAGAAGTTTCAAAACCTCATCTTAATATTTTAACTGCAGAAGATCCTGTTGAATATGAATTAGATGGTGTAGGTCAAGTTCAAATTAAAGACGATATTGGTTTTAACTTTTCAACCGCCTTAAGATCTTTTTTAAGACAAGACCCAGAAATTATTCTCGTTGGAGAAATGAGGGATAAAGAAACTGTGGATATTGGTTTGAAGGCTGCTTTAACTGGTCACTTAGTATTTAGCACTTTGCACACTAATGACGCGCCAAGCACAATTACAAGATTACAAAATATGGGAACACCAGATTATTTAATTAGTGCTGCAGTGACATTAGTGTTAGCACAAAGACTTGCTAGAAAAACTTGTATGGATTGTAGAGTACCTGATGATGATATTACCCCTAAAGCTTTAGCTGATTTTGGATTTACTGTTGAGCAAGCATCAAGAGCAAAAGTTCAAAAAGGTAAAGGTTGCCCGAAATGCAAAGAAACTGGCTACAAAGGAAGAATGGGTATCTATGAAATTTTAAATGTTACAAAACCAATTAAAGAAGCTATTTTAAGACAAGCAACAACACCGGAGCTTAAAGAGATAGCAACTAAAGAAGGTTTTAGAACAATGCAAGACATGGGTCGAGAAATGATTTTAACTGGTGATTTAAATTTCAGAGAATTCGATCGTGTTTTATCTGGAGAGTAATTTAAATGTCTTCAGAAACTTTTTCATATAAAGGGATTTCAGCAGGAAAATATATTGAGGGTGAAATTGAGGCTCTTAACCAAGAAGAAGCTTCATTTAAACTTAAAGAACAAAAAGTAATCATTACTAATTTAATAAAGGTTAAAAAGAAAAAAGCTGCTAAGGACAAAAAAAAAGGAGGCGGATTTTCTTTTGGAAAGAAAAAAGTAAAACCTGAAGATGTAGTAATTTTTTCAAAACAATTTGCTACTATGGTAAAGGCTGGTCTTCCAATTCTTAATGTATTAGGCATGTTAAGAGATCAAATTGAACATCCAACGATGAAAGAAATAATTGAGGATATCAGAAAAAGTTTAGAAGGTGGAGTTACGCTTTCCAAATGTTTTGAAAAATATCCAAAAGTATTTGATAATATTTATATTAATTTGATCAAGGCAGGTGAGGCTAGTGGTAAACTTGATGTTTTCTTAATGAAGTTAGTTGAATCTTTGGAAAAAAGAGAAAAAGTTAAAAAGAAAATTAAAAGCGCTTTAACCTATCCCGTAGTGATGTTTACTGTTGCAATAACTGTAATGGTTTTCATGTTAATTAAAGTAGTCCCTGTTTTTGCAGAGATGTATGAAGGCATGGGTGTAGCACTTCCAACGCCAACGGCTGTCATTATGACAGCAAGTAATTTTATGAGGGGATCAGGTGGTCTAACACTTGGGATTGTATCGGTTATATTGTTTGTAGTATTTAAATATACCACAACTAAAATTCCAGCTATTCGATATAAGTGGCATCAAAGAGTTTTAAAAATGCCAGTGTTTGGAGATATGATTTTAAAATCCTTGATCGCAAGAATTTCCTTGATCATGGGTAATCTTAGCTCTGCTGGAGTAAACTTACTTGAAAGTATTGAAATTGCAAAATCAGTAAGTAACAACGATGTAGTGACACTTGCTTTAGAAAACGTAAAAAAAGGTGTTTTTTCAGGAGACACACTCACAAAATTATTTTTAAAAGAGCCTATTTTTCCGCCAACCTTTAGTCAATTAATTTCAGTTGGAGAACAAACAGGAAATTTAGATGAAATGTTTACCTCAGTATCAAATTATTATGAGGAGGAATTTGATACGGCTGTAGATAATATGTCCAGTTTAATTGAACCAATTATGATTGTGTTTATGGGAGCAATGATCGGTGGACTGATGATCGCAATGTACTCACCAATCTTTAATGTTGGGGCAATTATTGGTGGTTAAAAATCAAAATGGACACATTGTATCAGCTAAGTATTTCAATAAATCTTTAAATTTAAAATTCTTTATATTAAAGTTCATTTAGTGATTAAAAACTTAAAATTATTATTTATTTTTATTTTTCTTACTGGTTGTGCCCAGAGTGTTGCGGTTATTGGTCCAGCAGTAACAGTTGCTACTACTGGGAGCGTAAATCAAGCCTTACTATCAGGTACAATAAATACA
>CACKXR010000036.1 GCA_902604175.1 uncultured Pelagibacteraceae bacterium | reverse complement strand
ATGCTGGAAAATACGACAACGTTGTTTTCCACAGAGTAATTGATGGCTTTATGGCTCAAACGGGTGATGTAAAATTTGGTAATTCAGAAACAAAGGATTTTGATTTAAGAAGAGCAGGAATGGGAGGATCTGACTTACCAGATTTGAAGCAAGAATTTAGTAGCTTACCACATGATAGAGGAACTTTATCGATGGCGAGATCCTCAGATCCAAATAGTGCTAATAGTCAGTTTTTTATATGTTTTAAACCAGCACCTTTTTTAGATAGACAATATACTGTTTTTGGTAAAGTAATAGATGGAATGGATTTAGTAGATAAAATTAAAAGAGGTGATGAGAGTAATAACGGATCTGTAACAAACCCTGATAAGATCATAAGCTTTAAATCACTATAATCTATTGAATGGCATTAAAAAATTTTGCCTTTAAAGTTTTAAAAAAAGATAAATTTGCCAGATCAGGTGTCATACAAACGCATCGTGGAAATATAAATACACCAGCTTTTATGCCAGTTGGAACACAAGCAACCATAAAAGCTTGTACAATTGATGATATAAAAAAAACTGGTTCTCAAATAATTTTAAGTAACACTTATCATCTAATGATAAGACCTGGTGTAGATCGAATTCAATCTGCTGGAGGTTTACATAAATTTATGAACTGCGATCTTCCAATTTTAACAGACTCTGGCGGTTTTCAGGTAATGTCTCTCTCAAAACTAAATAAAATTGACCGTGAAAAAGGAGCTATTTTTAATTCACATATTGATGGTAAAAAATTCTATTTGAGTCCAGAAGAAAGTATAAGAATTCAATTAGGTTTAAATTCAGATATTGTAATGATAATGGATGAGTGTCCAAAAAAATCAAATAATTATGATTTAATAAAAAAATCTATGGATCTTTCTTTATATTGGGCCGAAAGATCAAAAAAGTCGTTTGGTAAAAATCCACACAAAGCATTATTTGGGATTGTTCAAGGAGGATTATTTAAGGATTTAAGAATTAAGTCATTGAATAAATTAATTAACATAGATTTTGATGGTTATGCTTTAGGAGGACTTGCTGTTGGTGAGACTCAATCTGAAATGTTTAAAGTTTTAGACGATGTTAAAGAATACTTACCTGATCATAAACCTCATTACTTAATGGGAGTAGGTACACCATCTGACATTCTTGGTGCTGTTAAACGTGGTATTGATATGTTTGATTGTGTTTTACCTACAAGATCTGGAAGAACTGGTCTTGCTTTCACCTGGGATGGAAGAATAAATATTAAAAATAATAAATACCAAAACGACAATACACCACTTGATTCTAATTGTGACAATTTAAGCTTGAATAAATATTCTAAAAATTATCTAAACCATCTTTTTAATACAAATGAAATACTAGCCTCTATGCTATTAACACTCCATAATATCAATTTTTATCAAGAATTAATGTCATCAATTAGAAATCATATAGAGTCAGGCACATTTGATAAATTTCATGATAAATACATTGATAAGTTGTAGTAGCTTTTTAATATATGCTTAATTTGACATTTGAAATAATAAAATAAATCTATATATAACAATCATTCAGTTTGAATAAATCGGGGGCCCTTAGCTCAGTTGGTAGAGCAATTCCCTTTTAAGGAATGGGTCGATGGTTCGAGTCCATCAGGGCTCACCATAATTCAACTAAATTGTTTTTAAAGGTGGATAATCTAATATCACCTCATTTATTTTCTCATTTAAATCTTTAATTCTATTGTCAGATGATGGGTGTGTGCTCATAAACTCAGGGGGCTCTTTTCCTTTATTCAGTTTTTTCATTCTTTCCCAAATTTTAACCGTTTCTCTTATGTCATATCCAGATAAAGAAGAAAATATCATGCCTAAATAATCTGCTTCACTTTCTTGCTTTCTACTAAATGGATTTAAAATTCCCAATTGAGCCAGTAAACCAACAGTATTCATGCCTGTTGTTCTGTTTATATCTGATAGCACACCACCAGATGCAATATCTATTATTCTTGTTCCCATATTTAATAAAGTTCCTCTACTAGCTCTTTCAACTGAATGTTTTGCAACAGCATGGGCAATCTCATGACCCATTACAGCAGCTAAACCATCTGTATTTTTTGTTGCATCAAGAATACCCGTATATACAGCAATTTTTCCACCCGGCATACACCATGCGTTCCTTACATTTTTTTTTTCTATTAAAATATATTCCCAGTCAAAATTAGCAGTAGGATCATTTAAACCCTCTTTATAAAAATATTCGGATATGGAATTTTCTATCTTCTTTCCGATTTCCTTAATTTCGTTAAATGTTTTTTTATCATCACTCATTTTTTCTTTTTCTTTAATTTTTTCATAGATTTTAGCTGCTTGAGCGTTAAGTTTAG
>CACKXR010000035.1 GCA_902604175.1 uncultured Pelagibacteraceae bacterium | reverse complement strand
TTCTTGTCTATTCGCAAACCAGAAAATTAGGATTACAAATGCACCAAGAGATCCCTGACATGTAAACCAATATGTCCACGGATAACCGAAAGGTCCTGTGACCTCGTTCATTTCAGCTCCAAAAAGGAAGATGCCAATTGAGAATACAAACCAGATTGCTAACGTTATCATCAGCAAACCTCTGGATTTCTCCCAATGTTTTTGTTGATTTGACATTTTTACCTCTCTATTTAGTTATAACTGGCAAAACCATAACCATTATGAGGGTTTTGAAAAGACTTAAATTTAGCCATAATAGCTACTTATTTAGTGACTTTTTTTAGGTATAAATGCCACATACAGTTAAAATTATGGCAAAATACAAGCTTACTTGGAAGGATCTTACAGCAACAGATTTTAAGACATATTTGTTCGCAATGTTTAAAGCTTTCATTCCTAAAAAAAAAATTAAAAATTTAGATGAACTCGAAGTTTTTATTCAAACTAAATCTGCATGGGTTACGCAGGTAACTTTATATAATTATTTAAAAACCCGAATGGGAACCAGATATGTTCTTCATTTTGATAATGATGAATTCATGAGTTCGGTAAATCTTGCAAAATGGAATATTTATTCAGTTGCACTTCAGGATTTATCTTTTTTTACATTTTCATATTTAAAAGTAAATTTTAATTTTCAAGATATTAATCGTTCAAAAGAAATTTTTAACAAAATATTAGATGATGAAATTTCTAATAATATGCCATTAGATATTGTTGAGCAAGCTAGAACAGATTTTGATAATAGATTTCAAAATATTAATTGGGATAATTATTATACAGACTTACCATTTAATCCAAGTGCACTTTCGTTGTATAAATGGGCACCTATTTCTGAGGAATTAAAAACCTTAGATCGTAAAATTGTCTTAAACTCTATGATATTAAAGTGGGATGTTATTAAACAAGAATTTCAAAACTTAATTCAGTTTTAAACATTTTTTCTATTATCTACTAAACTGTCAACAACACTTGGATCAGCTAAAGTGGTAGTATCTCCCAGTTGCCCGTGTTCATTAGCAGCGATCTTCCTTAAAATTCTTCTCATTATTTTACCCGATCTGGTTTTTGGAAGACCTGGAGTAAAATGTATTAAGTCTGGAGTTGCTAGTGGTCCGATTTGTTTTCTTACCCAAAGTTTTAAATCTCTTTCAAGATCTCCAGTTTCTGTTTCTCCTGCATTTAAAGTAACGTAGCAATATAAACCATTTCCTTTTATGTCATGTGGGTAACCAACAACAGCTGCCTCAGCAACTTTTGGATGAGCGACAAACGCACTTTCGATTTCCGCGGTACCTAAGTTATGTCCAGATACAATAATTACATCATCTACTCGACCAGTGATCCAGTAATACCCATCTTTATCCCTTCTGCAGCCATCACCAGTAAAATATTTTCCGTTAAATTGAGAAAAATATGTCTCAATAAATCTTTGATGGTCTCCGTATACAGTTCTCATTTGTCCTGGCCATGATTGAGCAATGCAAAGTCTTCCTTCACCAGCACCTTTTATCTCTTTGCCATTTTTATCTACAATAACAGGCCTAATTCCATAGAATGGTTTTGTAGCTGAACCAGGTTTTAAAGGAATAGCTCCTGTTTGAGGGGATATCAGTATTCCACCTGTTTCAGTTTGCCACCAAGTATCAACAATTGGACACTCCGAGTTACCAACTGTTTTGTAATACCACATCCAAGCCTCAGGATTAATAGGTTCGCCAACTGTTCCAAGTAATTTTAGAGATTTTCTGGAAGTTTTTTTAACTGGTTTATCTCCCTCCCGCATTAAAGCTCTAATAGCGGTGGGAGCAGTGTAGAAAATATTTACCTTATATTTGTCAACAATTTGCCACCACCTGGAAGTGTCTGGATAATTAGGAATTCCCTCAAACATTATAGTTGTTGCTCCATTAGCTAGTGGTCCATAAATTATGTAACTATGACCTGTTACCCAACCAATGTCAGCTGTGCACCAATAAATATCTTTAGGTTTATAATTAAAAATATATTGATGAGTCATTGATGCATAAACCATATACCCACCAGTAGTATGAAGAACACCTTTTGGTTTACCGGTTGAACCTGATGTATATAAAATGAATAAAGGATCCTCTGCATTCATTTCTTCGGGCTCACAATGACTTGATACATCTCTAATTAGATCATGATACCAAACATCTCTTTCTTCGTTCCAATTGATGTAATTTCCTGTTCTTTTAACCACAATACATTTTTTAACATTAGGACAACTTGATAGGGCCTCATCAGTTGTATATTTTAATGGAATAGTTTTTCCGCCTCTAACACCTTCGTCTGCTGTTATGATGTACTCTGACTCGCAATCATTAACCCTGCCCGAAATAGACTCTGCTGAAAAACCACCAAAGATTATCGAATGAACTGCCCCGATCCTAACGCATGCTAGCATTAAAATTGCAAGCTCAGGGATCATTGTCAAATAAATTGTTACTCTGTCTCCTTTTTTTATTCCAAGTTTTTTTAAACCATTTGCAGCTTTTGAAACTTTTTGATGCAATTGCTTGTAAGATATTTTTTGACTATCTTTTGGGTTATCACCAACCCAAATTATTGCAGTTTTATCTTTTTTATCTTTTAAATGTCTATCAATACAGTTAGCTGAAGCATTTAAAGTTCCGTCGTGAAACCATTTAATTTTTACTTCTTTAGTACTGTACTT
>CACKXR010000034.1 GCA_902604175.1 uncultured Pelagibacteraceae bacterium | reverse complement strand
AAAAATTTGTTGAATTAAATCAGACTAAAAACGAAATCGACCAAAAATTAGAACAGCTAAGAGCACTAGATAATAATATTAAGATAAATGTTGCATTAGCAAAATCTCCCCCAATAGGAGTAGACACTGAAGAAGATTATATGGCCTTAAAAAAAATTATGGAATATAAAGATTAATGAGTAAAATTTATTTTCAAGGTACATTTGGTGCATATTCTCATTTAGCAGCTTTATCGGTTGATCCAAATGCTGAAATTATACCTTGTAAAACTTTTGATGAATGTTTTAGTAAGGCTTCACTTGAACCAGAAAACAAAATAATTATTCCTGAATCTAATAGAATAACAGGGAACATTGGTATTGAGTATTTGATATTTAAACATAGGCTAAATATTTATATGGAGCATTTTCAAAAAATTGAACACAATTTGTTAGGTCAACCGGGCTCAAAATTAAAAGATATTAAAGAAGTATACTCTCATGCTCAGGGGCTATCTCAGTGTTCAAAATTTATAAAAGAAAATAAGTTAATAGAACATATAAGAGCAGATACTGCTGGCTCTGCTGAAATGATTTCAAAAACCAAAAATATTAAGCAAGCTGCGATAGCTTCGTCTTTAAGTGCTGAAATTTATGGACTAGAGGTAATAAAAAAAAATATTGAAAATGAGAATGGAAATTTAACAAGATTTTTAGTTATGGGTAAAAATATTTCCCAACCAGAATTTAAAGATAAAAATTATATTACGTCTTTTTTATTTAAACTAAAAAGTAAACCAGCTGCTCTCTATCAATCACTAGGAGGTTTTGCAATTAATGGAGTAAATTTAACTAAACTACAGAGCTACCCAGAAAAAAATACATTCGACTCTTATTTTTTCTTGTGTGACCTAGATGGACACATTGAAGATAAAAAAGTCCAAAAATCTTTGGAGGAACTAGGTCTTCATTGTGAAGATTTTCACGTCTTAGGTGTTTTTGAAGCAGATAAGTTGAGAGAAAATAAGTAATAATCTTTTCTTGTAGATTAGAAAATATAACTGCTATAATACTTTTGGAGGCTAGAGGTGAATGCTGCTTGAACCCGACCAGATCTTAACGGAAGCAGTCGTAGAGACAGTTATTCAGGTTCTAGTCTCCTAATATATATGAACAATAACTCGAAAGTACTAGCATTAAAATATAGACCGCAAACTTTTGACGATCTAATAGGCCAGGATGTGGTTGCAGAAACAATAACAAATTCAATTAAAGCAGATAAAATTCCAAATGCATATTTATTCACAGGCATTCGAGGAATAGGTAAAACCACAGTAGCCAGGATTGTTGCAAAGTCTCTTAACTGTTCAAATGGAATTGATAACAAATGCAAAGTAAAATGTGAGAATTGTGACTCCATCGCAAGTTCCAATCATATTGATGTTTTGGAAATGGATGCAGCTAGTAAAACTGGTGTAGATGATGTTAGAGATCTTATAGAATTTTCCAGATATGGACCTACCTCAGCAAAATATAAAATTTTTATAATTGATGAAGTTCACATGCTTAGCAAACAGGCTTTTAATGCTCTTTTAAAAACATTAGAAGAGCCACCAGAATATCTGAAGTTTATTTTTGCAACTACTGAAATTAAAAAAATACCAATCACAGTTGTATCTAGGTGTCAAAGATTTGATTTATCTAGAATTAAATCATCAGAATTGTTTGAGTTCATAAAAAAAATTAAAGATAAAGAAAATGGTAAAGTTACTGACGATGCTTTAAGATTAATAGTAAAAATTTCTGAGGGATCAGTTAGAGATGCATTATCTCTATTAGATAGGGCTTTATTAAGCTTAGATGAAAATACCGAATTAGATTTGAACTCAGCACAAAAAATATTTGGCTACTTTGATAAATCTCAACTAATAGATTTATTTGAACTTATTTTAAAAGGTGAAGAATCAAAAGTAATAAATATTTATAGAAAAATTTATGATCAAGGAGTAGAACCTAAAGTATTCATAAATGATTTCTTAGAATTGTTATATTACTTTAAAAATATAAATTCTCTAACACCAGAAAGTACAAATTTTTCCCTTAATGATGAGGAGTTTTCGAAAATAAAAAGTATTTCAAATAAAGTAGAGTCTGATGTGTTGGTACTATTCTGGCAATTTGCAATTAGCTCTCTTGAAGAATTAGATATAGTTTCAAATCAACATTTGTCGATTGAGATGTTTCTAATCAGATTAATGCATTTACAGTCTGTGAAATCTCAAAAAAAAATTGAGCCTGAAACTGAAAAAAGAGCAAACAATGATATTGAAGAAAATATAAGCTCAAATAAAATAATAGAACAAATAAAAAATATTTCCCAAGAAGAAAAGAATAAACCAGAAATACAAACTGAAATTAAGGCAGAAAATAAAATACTAATAAATTCTTTTGATGATCTATTATTAATATGCTCTGAAAAAAGAGAAATCAAATTGAAATATGAATTAGAAAAAAATGTCAATCTAGTAAAATTTGAAAAAAATAGAATAGAGATATCTTTTAACGATAGTTTAGATAAAGATTTTGTTAAAGATTTATCATCGAAACTTTATGATTGGACTGCTGAGCGATGGATTATTACTTTTAGTAAATCTAAGGGCGAAATGTCTGTAAAAGAACAACAACTTAATAATAAGAAACTTTTAATTGATGAAGCAAAATCTTCAGAAGCTTATAAAAATATAATAGAAAATTTTCCTGATGCAGAATTAATTGACGTTAAGATAAAAAAGGATGAGGGTCATAATGACTGATTTTAGTAAGATTTTA
>CACKXR010000033.1 GCA_902604175.1 uncultured Pelagibacteraceae bacterium | reverse complement strand
AAAACACAGACAAATTTATTGCATCCACCTTGTCAAAAATCTTTGTATATTCTTTTGTTCCTTCCTCATCATTATTTTCAGTAATTTGGTTAAGACGTATGGGTTTCAATGCAATTTGGCAGTTTAAAAAACCAAGATCAATGAATAAAAAGTATCAAACAAACAAAATTGACCCCACATATTTCTTCCCCAAAAGGCATCTTGGAAATAAACATCATTCAAGAGGATATTTAAATTGGGAGCACTCACTGATACCTATAATTAATAAATGGGGATGTCTATACCCTTGGATTTCAGCGAATAGTTTTAATCTAAAAAATCCTGAGCATATTATTTATAAAGTTTATAAAAACTTTTAAAAAGTTAAGGCTTTATAAATCATTGCACTTCCACCTATAATTACGCACACCTCAATAATAATTGTGTGCATTTTAACTCCTAACTTATCGGCAATTTTTTTTGCAGTATATGATCCAAATATTGCAACTATACCTATCATTGAACCCACGTATAGCGCATCAAGGTTCAGTAACCCCAAATTCCAATACGAAATGAGGCGTATGATTACATTTATAAGTGTTATAAAGGAGTCGGTACCTATAATTTGAGGTCCTACTAATCCATTTGCAGCTAGGGCTGTTAGTAAAACAGAACCTGGTCCTAGTATTACACCACTAATTGTTCCATAAAATACCGCCATTACTCCTAATCCTACCCAACCAATAGTAAGATTAATTTTCTTAAATAATCTTCTTAGAATTACAATGAAAGCTAACCCAAACCCCAAACAGAAATATAAAGTTTTTTCAGACACTGATGCGTAGAAATTTGTACCTACAATCAAGAATGGGGTAGAAATTATCGCAAAGTAAATACCTTTTTTCCAAAATATATTTTTTCTGTAATAATACATTCTCGATACATTTGAAAACAAAACAAACACTGACATTAATGGTACTAATAATTTTACAGGTATAAAAGGTGATACTAATAAACCAAGAGTCATACCTCCCCCATATCCAGATATTCCTGAAACGACAGATGCAAAAAAAGCAGTTAATATTAATATTGTAAGCTCAATTACTCCAAGACTAGCAAATAACGCACCTATATCAAAATCAGTTTCCATGTAAGATTAAAAAGCTATTTTGGAAAAATCAGGTTTATCAAAAAGAGTTTCAATAAAATTATTCAAATTTTTTTTATTTTCCTCTGAAATTTTGGAATAATTTAAATTTGCATTATATTTTTTATCAATATCATCTTTAGTCAGTGGTTCTCTAATACCTCCTCTGAAGCAAGGCTGATGTTCATTAAATTCATTTTCAGAAGTTTTACAAATCAGTGTTCCAGTGTAATTTTTTGGATATTCATTATTTGGATCTATTTCGTAATTTACCTTACTTGCTAGGCTTAAAATTTCTTTGTCATTTATACTTTTTTCATTAAATTCGTTTAAACCAGCATCTCCTCTAATAAATCCTACAGCTACACAATATGGGACTGAAAATTTGGCTGAGTAAGGTGTTGATGGTTTCCTTTTTTCTTTCAAAGGTTCCCATAATCTGTGGACAGTACCCTCACCAACTTTTGCAGTAATAGAGGAAATTTCATCTAAATTTTTGATTTTTTTTCTAATTTTAATAGCACAATCAACAAAAGGTTGTGCCATGGTTCCACAGGCAAAAGGTTTAAAAGCTAAATTTTGATTTTCCCATCTTTTACCTAATCCATCGGTTAAATGAGAATAATCTCTCTCAATCTCTTTTAATGCAAAAGCCTCAAAGAAACCATGCTTACCCTCAAATACAGTCCGTGGTCCATAAAAACCAGATTTTGCAATAAGTGTAGCATTCATTCCGGAGTTTGCTGACCAACCTGGATGAACTCTTTTAGTCCATGATCCTTCAGCAAGATATTCAATGATACCCGAGGTAAAGCTACCTGCTATACCCAAAGCTGATACCATTTGCTTTTCTGACAGGTCTAATACTGATGATAAACCAGCAGCAACACCAAACGTTCCACAAACAGCAGTTGGGTGAAAAGATTGTTTATGCATTGCGGTTGGTGCTACTAAAGCCAATCTACAAATTAACTCTGATCCAACAGCTAGTCCCTTTAAAATTTGATCACCATCAAGATTAAATTTCTGAGCTGCAGAGAGCATTGCAGGGATCATTGTAGCCCCAACATGCATTGGATTTCCCTCAAAAGTATCATCAAAATCCTCACCATGTGCTGCAGTACCAGCTATGATGGCTGATGAAAATAAATCAAATCTTTCACTGTGACCTAAAGATATCAAGCTTCCTGATCCTTTATAAGTTTCAACTAAACTTTTTACATAATCCTCGTTTCTTGCTGATAAAATAATTCCACATATATCCTTCAATAAGAACTTCAATGTAAACTGGGTTTTTTCTGGAATATCTTTAACTTTTAAGTTTTTACTCCAACTAGAAAATTCTTCTGCAATTATCATGGGGTATAACTACCCCCGTTAACATGAAGTGTCTGTCCATTAATATAACTAGCTTCCTTTTTACAAAGATTAACAATTACTTCAGCTACTTCTTCAGGATTTCCAAATCTCTTCAGCACTAAATTTGGAGTTTGTGGATGACGCAACCAGTGTCCTTTAAGTTTTTTTTCTTTAGAACTAAAATCTTCAATAAAACCAGGAACAACACAATTACAAGTAATTCCTCTTTCTAAAAACTCCATACTGATGGCTTTTGTTAAACCAACAAGAGCTGCTTTTGAAGTAACAACATGAGCCCTTTCTTTAGCACCGATATGACCAGACAAACCACCTATATTTATAATTCTTCCCCATTTT
>CACKXR010000032.1 GCA_902604175.1 uncultured Pelagibacteraceae bacterium | reverse complement strand
CCTTGTTTTGGGGTCTTAGGAAATCTTATTTTAAATTTTTCAAAAATTCTTAATCAAAAAGCGTCTCATGAACCAAGTGGACAACATATCTTAAACGATGAATATTACGATAGAATAGAAGCCATTCAATTTACTATGAATCATGATGATGGAAATTTATTAGATGAAATTGATAAATCAGACATTATATTAGTAGGGGTTAGTAGAACCAGTAAAACACCAACTTCTATCTATCTTGCAAACAAAGGCTTTAAAACATCTAATATACCACTAGTGAACGACTATTCGTTACCAGAAAAACTAAAAAATAATCCACAATTCACATGTGTGGTAGGATTGAGTACTGAACCTGAAAGACTTGCAGATTTAAGAAAAAACAGAATGACTTCTCTCAAGGAAAATGAAAACATAAAATACACCAATCTCGATGACATTAAGGATGAAGTTATGAAGGCAAAAAAAACTTTTCAGAAGTACAAGTGGCCTGTCATTGATGTTACGAGAAAATCAGTAGAAGAAACAGCAGCATCTATTATTAAGATACACGAAATATATTTAAACAATGTTAAATAACATTATTTTAGCATCAAAGAGCAAAGTTAGAAAAGATATTTTAATTAAGAATAATATAAATTGTGATGTTAGACCCTCAAATGTTGATGAGGATATGATTAAAGAAAGTTTGTTAAATGAAAACGCTACGCCGGAAATAATTTCAAAAAATTTAGCAGAATTAAAGGCTAATAAAATTAGTTCTAAAGCTCACGAACAGATAGTTTTGGGTGCTGATAGTGTAATCGATTTGGAAGGGCAATTAATTTCAAAACCAAGAGACAGACAAGAAGCATTATTAATTCTAAAAAAACTTAATGGTAAACAACATTATTTAATAAGCTCTGTATGCATATCAAAAAATGGATCAATGATTTGGAATTATACGGATAAAGCAAAACTGACGATGAAAAATTTTTCCGAAAAAGAATTGATTGAATATCTCTCAAAAATTCCTGACACAGCATTATATGCTTATAATGTTTATCAAATAGAGGGTGAGGGGCGGAGATTATTCTCAGAAATAATCGGAGATGAGGACACTATAATGGGTCTTCCTATTAAAAAAATTAAGGACTACTTAGAAAAAATTAAATGAAAAAATTTTTAGTTATTGGAAATCCAATAAGCCACTCCTTATCTCCCAAACTACATAATTACTGGATTAAACAGAACAGTATTGATGCAATCTATGACAAGAAAAAACTAAATGATTTCGAATTAGAAAATATAATTTTAGGTGTTAAAAAAAAGATAATTACTGGTGTAAATGTAACTGTACCATTTAAAAAGACAGTTATACCTTATCTAGATGAATTAAGTGAAGAGGCAAGAATAACACAATCAGTAAATACAATATATTTAAAAGACAAACAAGTAGTTGGACATAATACTGATATCGAGGGTTTTGAAAATGCTATTAAAAAAATAAACTTTAATTTTAATAAAAAAAAAGTTTTTATTTTAGGAGCAGGCGGTGTTGTCCCCTCAATTATTTATGCTTCAATAAAAATGGGATCGTCTGAAATTACTATTAGTAACAGATCAGAGAATAAAGCTTTAGAAATCAAAAATATTTTTAATAAGACAAAATTGGTTAGATGGGGTGAAATGCCGAATTTCGATGTGATAATAAATGCAACAAGTTTAGGATTGAATCAGTATGATAAAATTAATTTAGATTTTTCTAAAGTCGGCAAGAATAAATTATTTTATGATGTAATATATAATCCAGCTGAAACAAATTTTTTAAAAACAGGCAAAAAACTAGGTAACAAATATGAAAACGGTAAATTAATGTTTATCTATCAAGCATTTTCAGCATTTAAGTTGTGGCATGGTGTAGAGCCTAAGATAAATAATGAGTCAATTAAACTTTTATTTCAATGATACGTATTGGTATTTTAGGTGATATCGGATCAGGAAAAAGTTTTGTTGCTAAAAACTTTGGATATCCAGTTTTTAATGCAGATTATGAAGTTTCAAAATTATACCAAAAAAATAAGAATGTTTATCGAAAATTAAAAAAAATATTACCCAAATATATTTATGAATATCCAATAAATAAAGCAAAACTTTCTAGCGCAATTCTTGCAAACAATTCAAACTTAAAAAAAATTATCAAGATAGTTCATAAAGAAATAAGAATTAAGTTGAAATCTTTTTTAAGTAAAAATAAAAAAAAAAAATTTGTTATTTTGGATATACCATTATTGTTAGAAAACAAAATAAGTACAAAAAGTGATATTTTAGTTTTCGTACAGGCTAAAAAAAATAATATTCTAACAAATTTAAAAAAGAGAAAAAATTATAATGCACGAATAATAAATAAATTTAAAAGAATTCAACTTCCGCTTGCTTATAAAAAAAAACATTCTGTATTTGTAATAAAAAACAAATTTACCAAAAAATCTGTTAAAAATAGAATAGAGGAAATATTAAAAAGTATTGAAAATGAAAGAAGTAGTCCTTGATACAGAAACAACTGGTCTATCAGTTAAAGATGGTCATAGAATTGTTGAAATTGGATGCTTAGAATTAGAAGATTTAATTCCAACAAAAAATAAATTTCATTGCTATTTAAATCCTGAAAGAAGAGTTTCTGAAAAAGCGTTAGCAGTTCATGGATATACTGATGAATTTTTGTCTAAGCAAAAAAAATTCAATGAGATTGGTGAAGAATTTTTGCAATTCATTGAAAATAAAAAACTTATAATACATAATGCAGAATTTGATCTCGCTCACATAAATAATGAACTTAATTTATTTGGTAAAAAAAAAATTGAAAATGAAATTATGGATACACTTATATTAGCAAGAGACAAGTTCCCTGGAGCCCCAGTAAGTCTGGATGCACTTTGTAAACGTTTTAGGATTGATAATTCCAAACGAACACATCACACAGCCTTAATCGACTGTGATTTATTGGCAAAAGTTTACATAAATCTTATTGATCAAAAAGAACCTACACTTAACTTT
>CACKXR010000031.1 GCA_902604175.1 uncultured Pelagibacteraceae bacterium | reverse complement strand
AAGAGAAAGATATTTCATTTTATAGTTGTATAAAAAACAATCAAGACACATAAGACCGAAGACTCTAAATCTTTTATTTGATAATATAGAACTATGAAGCAACTTTTTTTAATATTCTTATTTTATTTATTTTCTCAATCGAGCTCTTTTTCAAATGAAAGAGATGTAAGGCTTAACCAATTATTTAATGAATTAAAGGTTAACAAATCAAAAGTATCATCTGTTGTTGAACAGGAAATATGGAAAATTTGGAGCACTCATCCAACCGATAAAAAACTTACCGCAAAGTTAGAGGAAGGTTCTCAGTTTGTAAGAGATCAACAATTTATTAAAGCCATAGAAATCTTTACAGAAGTTATAAATTTTGATCAAAATTGGGCTGAGGCATGGAATAAAAGAGCAACAGTTTTTTATCTGATAGGAGAATTCAAAAAATCCCAAGATGATATTGATAAAGTTTTAGCAATAGAAGCAAGACATTTTGGTGCTTTGGCAGGACAAGGTTTAGTAAATATACAATTAAAAAATTATGAAAAAGCAATTCTTAGTTATGAACAAGCAAAAAAGATACACCCTTCAATGCAATCTCCAGATATCATGATAAGACAAATAGAAGAATTAATTAAACAACAATCAATATAATGTGTGGAAGGTATGTTGTTAAAAATCCAGTTACTAAAACTTCTTCTTTAGTAAAATCTGCTATTCAAGTAGAGGATACAGAAAATTATAACGCTCATCCTTATCAAAAACTTCCAGTTATTAAAAAATATAAAAATGGTAACACTTTAGAGGCTTTAAAGTGGGGATTAGTCCCTGGTTGGGCTAAAGATAAAGAATTTAAAGCATTGATTAATGCAAGATTAGAAACGATTGATGAAAAGGTTTCTTTTAAAAAACTGATTAAAAATTATCGATGTGTTGCTGTTGCAGATGGTTATTATGAATGGAAGAGGGAAGAGAATGAAAAAACTCCTAATTATTTTGTTAGAAAAGATAGTAATGTAATTTATTTTGCTGGTATTTTTGAAGAGGACCAATTTTGTTTAATTACAGAAGAAGCAAAAGAAAATATTAAAGAAATTCATCACCGTCAGCCAGTAATTCTTAATCAAGCAGATGTTAATCGTTATTTAAATTTAGAGCTACAGGGCTCAGCATTTTTGAAAGAACGTAAAGTTCCTGATCTTGTTTTTTATGAGGTTTCAAAGGATGTTAATAAACCAACAAACAATACAGCATCATTGATACAAAAAATTTCTAATTAAATCTTACTTTTTTTTATTTTTTTTAAATGAAAATTTCTTAGGTCTTTGTCTTCTTTTAAATTTTTTTCTTACTTTAAAAGATGATTTTTTATCGTCTTTTTCAATTACTTCATCAGATTTTTTACCAAAATATTTGGGATTATTGGTAAATCCAAAAAATTTTTTCTTATCAATAAATTTAGATTTTTTATTTTTATCTTTTTTAAAAAATTTTTTTTTGCCTTTAAAATTAGATTTTTTATCATCTTCTCTTTTAAAGAACTTCTTTTTATCTCTTAAGTTTCCTTTTTTGTTATCATTAAATTTTCTTCTTTTGTTAATTGGAGCCTTACCCTTTTTACCACCTCTAAAACTTTTCTTTTGACTTCTATCCCTTTGAGGTAGTTTGTAATTTGGATCTATTAATTTACTTATAGAATTCCACATGTATTGATCACTTGGAGTTAAAAAGGTCAAAGCGGAACCTTCTTTACCAGCTCTACCGGTTCGTCCTATTCGATGTACATAATCCTCTGGAACTTGTGGTAGATCATAATTAATAACATGTTTGATGACCGGGATATCTAATCCTCGTGCTGCAACATCGGTTGCAATTAGGATACGACTATGTCCATTTCTAAATCCATTGATAACTCTGTCTCGTTTACTTTGTCTTAAGTTTCCATGAATAGCATCAGCTTTATGACCATCATATTTAAGTCTTTTAACTATTTTATCTGCACCATGTTTAGTTTTAACAAATACTAAAATGGAACCACTTCTCTCTACAAGTTGATTGATTAATTCGTGATATTTTTTATCCTGCGAAACATTAAATGTTTCCTGCTTAATTTTATCAATTGGGGTTGATAAAGATCCAACAGATATTCTCTCAGGATTATTTAAATACCTTTGAGATATTTTTAAGATGTTGTTTGGAAGCGTTGCTGAAAATAATAATGTTTGATGTTTTTTTGGGACAAAATTTAAAATCTGTTCTATTTGAGGTGTAAATCCCATATCAAGCATCCGATCAGTCTCATCTAAAACTAAATAATTAACTTTAGATAAATCTAAACTTTTTCGTTTTAAGTGATCATTAATTCTGCCAGGGGTTCCAACGATTATCCTTGCACGTTTGCCTAACTTTCTAAGTTGTTTTTGCATACTCTCACCACCAATTAAAAGAGCGTTACCAATTCCTATTTCTCTAACATTTAATTTTAACACAGTTGCCATTACCTGTGTTGCAAGTTCTCTTGTAGGACAAACAATTAAAGCCATTGCCTGTTTATCTTTAATTAATTTATTAATCATTGGGACGGTAAAAGCTAAAGTTTTACCTGTTCCAGTTTGAGCGGTCCCTAAAATGTCTCTACCCTCAAGACTTATTGGGATTGATTGACTTTGAATTGGGGTAGGAGTTTTGAAATCAGCAAGCTCAATTGACTTTTTAAGCTTATTTTCAATTTGTAGATCTGAGAAATTCATTAAGATAGGGAAAGGTATATATTATGTATTTATGATGGATGCTTATATCTTTTTAAACCAAATACAATGAATAGTTTGATCAAGAATTAATCTCTAAAGTTTACAAATTCTATTGGAAGACCTATATCAATGGATTTTATTGAATTCATTGCTTCTTGAAGGTCATCTTTCTTTTTACCATCCACTCTTAATTCTTCACCTTGAATTTTTATTTGAATCTTGAGCTTTAGCTTCTTTATATCAGCAATAACTTTTTTAGCATTTTCCTGACTAATTCCTTCTTTTAACTCACTGACCTGTCTAATCGATCCTCCAGATGCACCCTCGGAGCTTTTAACTTCTGTTACTCTTGGATCTACTTTTCTTCTAACTAAATGGGTTTGCAACAATTCATTTACCTGTTTTAATTTTAATTCATCAGGCGCTGTAGTTGTAATTGTTTTGTCTTTTCGCTCAATTGTAATGTGAAGTCCTTTAAAGTCATATCGATTACCAATTTCTCTTAAACAATTAGCTAAAGCGTTATCAAATTCTTGGTAGTTAATTTTGCTTATAACATCAAACGAAG
>CACKXR010000030.1 GCA_902604175.1 uncultured Pelagibacteraceae bacterium | reverse complement strand
GGTTACCCGATGGCTGGTTATATATCAAAAGCTGGGCACAATGTAACTGTTTTTAACAGAACTAAATCTAAAGCTGAAAAATGGATAAGTGAGTATAAAGGTAAAATGGCAGAAACACCAGCTGAAGCAGCAAAAGATGCTGAGTATGTTTTTACCTGTGTTGGAAACGACAGTGATTTAAGAGAAGTTACATTTGGAAATAGTGGTGCATTTAAAACGATAAAAAAAGGATCTGTCTATATTGATAATACTACTGCTTCAGCAACTATAGCAAAAGAAATTAATGATTATGCAAAAAAAAATGGGTTTGGATCTCTGGATGCGCCGGTATCTGGTGGACAAGCAGGAGCAGAAAATGGTGCACTTACGGTTATGATTGGAGGTGATCAAGCTGATTTTGACAAAGCAAAAAATGTAATCGATTGCTACAGTAAAAAAATGAAATTACTTGGTGGTCCAGGAAATGGACAGCTAGCTAAAATGGTTAATCAAATTTGTATAGCTGGTTTAGTTCAAGGTTTGTCTGAGGCCATCAATTTTGGAATGAAGGCTGGATTAAAAATGGAGGATGTTATTGAAGTAATTTCAAAAGGTGCTGCACAATCTTGGCAAATGGAAAATAGATACAAAACCATGATTGATGACGAATTTGAATTTGGATTTGCGGTAGATTGGATGAGAAAAGATCTTAAAATAGCCATGGATGAAGCTAAAAATAATGGGTCTCTGTTACCTGTGACTGAGCTAGTTGATAAATATTATGGAGAGATTCAGGAAATGGGTGGCAATAGATGGGATACTTCAAGTTTAATAAGAAGGTTTAGAAAATAGATAGTATGCAACCAGCATACTACGAGGATTTCAGTGAAATAAAAAAAAAGATTTGGTATATGTTAGAGGATGCTGTTTCAAACCGTAATTCTCAATTTAGAATACCTACATTTATATGTGGTTATGGTTCAGAAATAGATGGTAGAATTGTTGTTTTAAGAAAAGCAGATAAAGAAAATAATTTAGTTCAATTTCACAGCGATATCAGATCGTATAAGATTGATATACTTAAAAAAAATTCTAATGCAGCAATGTTATTTTACGATAAAGAAGAAAAAATTCAGATCAGATTAAAAGTTGAATGTATTGTAAATCATGAAAATAACATTACTAAAAAATCCTGGGAAAAAACTCAACATATAAGTAGAAAATGTTATTTAGTTTACAGTGGTCCTGGTACTATTTCAGACGAACCAACTTCTGGTTTAAAACCTGAGCTTGATAATTTTGAATATACAAAAGAGCAAAGTGAAGAAGGTTATAAGAACTTTACTGTGATACAGTGTAAAATTAAGTCAATAGAATGGTTATATTTAGCAGCCAAAGGTCACAGAAGAGCTAGATTTGATTTAGAAAACAATAAAGATAATTGGCTAGTTCCTTAACTATTTATTTTTTATTGAGACAATTTGTAAAAGAAAATTGTATTATCTCATGCTAAGTTATTAATTTTATAGGAGGAAATAATGAAAGCATATATAATGGGAAACTATACTGAAAAAGCTTTTCAAGGTTTTTTGAAAGATCCTAAAAGTGATAGAAAAGCAGTTGTAGAACAATTAACAAAAGCAATGGGCGGAACAATGCATAGTATGGACATTGTTAGAGGCTCATATGATTTTATAGTTGTTAATGAATTAACTAGTTTTGAAGACTTTGCTGCAGTAAAACTTGTTGTAGAAGCTTCAGGTGCAGTTAAAAATTTAACTATGTTAGAAGCTATTGATTTTAATAAAGCCACAACTAAAGCAAGTGAAGTTGCTTCAAGTGCTTACAAAGCTCCAGGTCAATAATAAAGATCAATTTTTTTTGTCGTTATCGACAACTAAGCAGATTTCTGATTTAGTCAGAAATCTGCGACCTGTTCCATTATCTAATGAGAACATACCACCAATACCTTTAACTGCATCTATTGTTAAATCAGTGTGTTTCCACTTTTCATATTGATCTGCATTCATGTAAAAGGGAACCCCGCCAATTTCTCCAAGTTTTACATCATTATCACCTAAAGGAAATTCACCCTCCTGAAAACACATCGGAGCACTACCATCACAACAACCACCTGATTGATGAAACATTAATTTTTCACCATACTTATCCTGAAGTTCGGATAGTAGATTTAAAGCGGAATTTGTTGCAGATACTTTCATTTTTAAAGTCCGGCCCATGAGTTAGAATCATGGGCCAGTATATATTATTTATTAAAAGAAACCTAATTTCTTCTCAGCATAAGAAACATGAAGATTCTTATTTTGTCTATAATGGCCAAGCATCATTTTATGAGTTTCTCTACCTACACCTGATTGTTTGTAACCACCAAATGGAGAGTGAGCTGGATAAGCATGATAACAGTTAGTCCATACTATTCCCGCTTGTATTGCTCTTCCCATTCTGTAAGCAATATTTCCATTTCTAGTCCAAACACCTGCTCCTAAACCATAAAGTGTATCATTGGCAATTTCTAATGCCTCTGCCTCATCTTTAAATTTAATTACAGATACAACAGGTCCAAAGATTTCTTCTTGTGCTATACGAGTTTTATTGTTGGTCTCGAAAATTGTAGGCTGAATATAATTACCTTTTTCCAATCCACTATTTAGTTTACCAACTTCTCCACCTGTAAGAACTTTAGCACCTTCTTTTTTACCAAGATCCAGATAAGACTTTATCTTCTCCATTTGTTCAACTGAAGCTTGTGCTCCAATCATAGTTTCCATTTTTAAAGGATTATCTTGGATAACTGCTTTTGTTCTAGCGATACATTTTTCCATGAATTTATCGTAGATAGATTCCTGAACTAATGCTCTACTTGGACAAGTACATACTTCACCTTGATTTAAGTTAAACATTACGAAACCTTCAACACACTTGTCTAAGAAATCATCATCTTTATCCATGATGTCTGCAAAGAATATATTAGGCGACTTGCCACCTAGCTCTAGTGTGATTGGAATAATGTTTTGAGCAGCATATTGCATTATTAATCTTCCAGTTGAAGTTTCACCAGTGAAAGCAACTTTTGCAACTCTTTTTGATGAAGCTAAAGGTTTTCCTGCTTCTAGTCCAAAACCACTTACAATGTTTACAACTCCTGGAGGTAATAAATCACCAATAAGCTCCATCATCACCATAATAGATGCTGGAGTTTGTTCTGCTGGTTTTAAAACTGAACAGTTACCTGCAGCTAAAGCTGGAGCTAATTTCCAAGTAGCCATTAATAATGGGAAGTTCCATGGAACTATTTGACCAACTACTCCTAATGGCTCAGGTATATTGTAAGAGTATTGAGAATTACTAATCTCAGCTACTGAACCTTCTTCGGCTCTTATAACACCTGCAA
>CACKXR010000029.1 GCA_902604175.1 uncultured Pelagibacteraceae bacterium | reverse complement strand
TTACTAAATTTAGATCATCATTTAAAGCAACAAAATTAATTGCAACCAATTCGTCATTTAAAAATCTATATTCAATACCCACATCATTTAATTTTTGGTTTGGGCAAATATCATTTGCTAAAATAGGATAAACATCTAATTCAGCATATTCCATTGGAAAGGGCCTTGTAGCAATTTCTCTTTTTTCAAAAACTTCTTTTTTTTCTCCAAATTCAGCTATTAGATCACAAGCTGAATATGCAGCACTGAATGAAAAAACTGTAATCAGAAAAGATTTTATTAATAATTTCATAAAATGATTATAATTATAAAATATTATATTATTAATACTGAAAAAAAAATTTGTCATTTTTATTTAGGTAAAACAACTACACTTTCTAAAGCTACTATTATTCTTTTTTTTGATCCAGAATTTATTGAATGCTTTTTATTGTTCTTATTATAAGCATGTTCTTCAGCTTTTATTCCACATCCAAAAACCCTATAAGCCATACCATTTTGACCACTATTACCGGCTTGTTTTTTTACACTTGATCCTGTTCCTTTAAATGGGGCATCCCCTATATTTGTAATAAAATATTCATAATAATAACCTTTGAGTCTTTCAGCCTCATGCTTCTCATTTTGAGATGCATTATTGTTAAAACTATCTCGAATAACATCACCAAAATTCCAACTTTCGCTAGTAACTACTTTAAGTTTATCTGGTTTATCTGGAAAACTGTTAAAGCAATAAGTTGAAGTATCAAAGTAATATTTATCAGAATTTCTATAGTTAATCTTAGTCATTTGACCATTGAAGACATTATTCTGATTTCCTGGTAAATTTCTTTTATTTAATTGTCTTCTATGATTACCTGGGTCCCAAGGACCTAGAAATTGATTAAGTATATATTTTTCACCTTCTAATAAAGCGGTTTCTGCTACATAAAAAGTTTGTTGATACTCGTCACTCTTATTATTGCTTTGATGATCACTCGCAGACATTACAATAAGTGCTCCACCCATCAGTGACATTGCTAACATTAAGACTAATGAAAGTACTAAAGCAAAACCTTTTTCATTTTTTTTAATCATAATCCAACATTCCTAGCGTGCGCAGTTACAACAATTGTATCTCTTAAAAATTTATCAGTTTTGTTTATATTTCTTGATGAATCTGACATTGCAAAGATTTTTCTTGGTTTAGAAGTTCTAAAAAAATCTTTGGTCGATCTGACTGTCAATGCAATATCAATAGTTTTTATTTTATACAATTTATCTTTTGTTGCATTAGTTGGGTTAGGGGGTGGCTTGATTAATAATCCCTTGTCATCAATCGCATTAAACACTAAATCACTAATATGGTCTGTAACCAATGATGGTCCATATGTTCTTGTGTTATTATCGGTTCCACCATCATCCCATTTTTTATCGGCTGTATTCCACTTTACTTTTGATTTGTAAATTGCAAATGCATCTATTGGAGGGTATTTGTTTCCAGGTAGAGGAGGCGCGGACTTGTCAGGAATTTTTGATCTTTTGCATTCATAAGTAATTTTATATCTTTCATATTCATATTTCAGAGGATCACCTGTTGGTTTTCCTGCTATTGTTCCATAAACAATTTCAATCTTATCACACGCTTGTGCAAAATTACTAGATTTAGTAATGATGATAGGAGCATGTTCATTTGAAGTTGGAATATTATCATTATGATATTTGAAACCCGCAAGTCGAATATCTCTTAATAACATTCCTATAACATCTCTTCCAGCAGTTGAAATTTTCGCTCGATCAGCAACTTGTGAATAAGAGTTGTTAACAACGGTATAAGAAGTAAACATAGCCGCCATCATTACTACTGAAATTATAATTCCGATTAAAATTTCAATTAATGTTACTCCAGCAATTGAGCTAAATTTTTTTTTCATTTAATGAATTTGAAAATAAAGAAATTTTTTCTTACTACCATCATTCATATTTACTTCCATTTTTCCTAAGTACCACTTTTCATAAATTCCAGTACCTTGTTGGCCTGGCCCTTTATAATTTTGAGTATTATTATAAGTACAATTATTTCCAGAAGCACCGTTGTTACAAATATCAAATACTTTTAAAAATTTTATATCTTGTGATCCCTTACATTTAATTCTTCTTTTAGAAAATCTATCATCCCATTTTTTAAATTTATTCTGAGCAGTATTTGTAAATGAACCCGTTTGTGTGGTTCCTGAGGAGCAGCTACCCATTCTCCAAGATGATTTACTACCTGATATTTTATTAGAAACTAAATAATCCATTAATTTTACATCTTTAGAGGGGGAAGTTGAGTTTTTCTCTGCAATTAAGTCTTCTGCCACCATCCCAACTAAATAATTAGATTTTGTTCTCTCACCTGATGTATCGATCGATTGAACTGAATAGTTAACCATTTGAAATATAGCAACAAAACCAATTCCGATGATAGCTGTAGAAACCAGTGCTTCTATTAATGTTATTCCTTTTTCCTGAATTCTTTTACCTAATTGTCCAATCACTTTTACCTCGCTTATATTTAGTAATTGTACCAAATCTTGACCAGAGAACCAAGTAACTAGGTTTTACTAAAGTACCGCTCACATCACATGAGTTACTTTTGCCACAAACTACTACATAATCCTTTTGATCCTCACCATTTATTTTAATTATAAATTGATTTTGTAGTGATCCTGTTTGTAAGAATTTAGTACCATCTTTTGAAAAACATACTGCACCCTCTTTATCTTTATGTATTTGAGTATCAATTACAATTTCTTGAACTGTTTCATCCCAGTAACTATTATCATTACTACATTGAATACCCCCTGAATTAATTTTTGTTGAGTAAGTATCTTGATAAATACCTTTAGTTTTAATTGTAGTTGAATTACCTTTAGGAAGTATTTGAAACTGAACGTACTGAAAATTGCCTCTTTGAAGTTGAGTGTTAATATTTGTAAGCATTGACGCAATTTGTTCTGAGGCTTTTCTTACTTTTCTATCCTCACTCCATTCCATAAAGTTTGGGTAACCAACAGCAGAGACAATAGCTACTATAGTAATTACAACTAGTAGTTCTAAAATCGTAAAACCTTTAATGTCCTGCTTTTGCTGCACCTGGATCTATTTTTCCTGACTTAACCAACTCTTCTAAAGATTTATCCATTGTAATCATTCCATCCCTAACTGCAGTTTGCATGATACTTGGAATTTGGTGAATTTTAGCTTCACGGATTAAGTTTTGAATTGGTGGAGTACATTTCATTATTTCAAATGCACCAACACGTCCTTGACCATCTTTTGTTTTTAATAATCTTTGCGTTACTACCATTTTTAAAGAAGTTGAAATTTGTGCACGAATTTGTTCCTGTTGTTCAGGTGGGAACACATCAATAATTCTATTAATTGTACTTGGTGCACCACTA
>CACKXR010000028.1 GCA_902604175.1 uncultured Pelagibacteraceae bacterium | reverse complement strand
CTATTTATAAAAAAAGATCTTAAATCATTAATACCATGAGTTTGATCACCGTGCATATGTGAATAAAGTACTTTATTTATCTTTTTAATTTTATGTCTTAATAGTTGTTGTCTAAGGTCTGGTGAAGTATCTATCAAAATATTTTCATCTGAGGTTTGAAATAATGCTGAACATCTTGTTCTATGGTTTTTTTTATTATTTGGATCACAGTTACCATAAAAACCATCAGGCCTTGGTACACCCATTGAACTACCGCACCCTAATATAATAAATTTCATAACTATTATTTAAAGAACAGTCGATTAAAATTATTTGTAGTTATTTCAATGAGTTTTGACTTTGGTATTTCATAAATATCTGCAAGTTTAATAGCTGTAAAATCAATAAATGATGGTTCATTTTTTTTACCTCTATTTGGTACAGGGGCTAAAAAAGGACTGTCGGTTTCAATCAATACTTTTTCTATAGGTAAAGACTTAAAGGTATCTTGTAAATCTAAAGAGTTTTTAAAGGTAATAATTCCGCTTGCTGAAAAATATGAGTTTAATAGTAAAAGTTTTTTTGAAAATTCTTTAGATCCCGTAAAACAATGCATTAAAATTTTAAGGTCATTATTTTTATATGAATTAAGTATTTCATATGTCTCATCTTCTGCATTTCTTGAATGAACAATTAATGGTGAATTAGTCTCAATCGAAGCTTCTATGTGTTCTTTAAAACTTGATATTTGTTTCTCACGATCACTATTATTATAATAAAAATCTAATCCAGTTTCACCAATGCCAATAATTTTCTCATTTTCTCTAAAATTTTGAACTAATTGAGAAGAAGATAAAACATTTTTGTCACTTTCGTGTGGATGAATACCAACTGTACCGTAAATAATTTCATCTTTATGGATCAATTGTTTAATTTTAGAAAAACTATCTATTGATGTTGATATAGTTAGCAATTTTTTAATGCCAACATCTTTTGATCTTTTTATTACGTTGCTAAGATCACTTATCAATGGTTCATGATCAAGATGACAGTGTGAATCAATCATTATCTTTTTCTATTTTTTTAAAAAGTATATCTATTTTATTTATACTATTTCCTTTAATTAAAAATTCATTTTTAGATATGTCTTCTAATTTAATGTCATTTTCACCAAGATTGAATATTTTTAAAGCCTTTAATACTGATCCTGGGATAATTGGATAGAGTAAAAAACTTATTTTTCTTATAATTTCTAAAGAAGTAAAAACGATGGTATTCAATCTAGTAATATCATCCTTCTTTTTCCATGGTTCTTGATCATTAAAATATTTATTGGCCTCAAAGAGTGAGTTAACTATATAATCGATATAAAAGTTTAAGTTTTGTTGATCTATTTTAGATCTTATGTTTTCTAAATTATCTTTAAATTTATTTAAGATATTTAAATCATCTTCCTCAAATTTAATTTTTTCTGGTATTTTTCCATCACAATTTTTTATAGCAAATGAGGTAACACGTTGACATAAATTACCATAATTATTTGCTAAATCACTATTTATACAATCCTCCAATCTATCCTGAGATATATTACCATCATTCCCAAAAGAGACTTCTTTAATCAAATAATATCTTAAAGGATCCAGGCCGTATTCATCAATAATTTGTAAAGGATCTAAAATATTACCTTTTGATTTAGACATTTTCTCATCACCTGACAGTATCCAACCATGACCGTAAACTTTTTTTGGTAATTCTATGTTAGCTGCTAATAAAAAAGCTGGCCAGTATACAGCGTGAAATCTTAATATATCTTTTCCAATCAAATGTAATGAAGCAGGCCAAAATTTTTTAAATAATTTATCCTCTTTATTGGGATAGTTTAAAGCACTTATATAATTGGTAAGTGCATCAAGCCACACGTAAATAACATGATTTGCATTTCCAGGAACTTGAATACCCCATGAGAAAGTTTTTCTACTTACTGAAAGATCCTTAAGTCCACTTTTAACAAAACTTATAACTTCATTTTTTCTAGATTCAGGTGAAATAAAATTAGGATTTTTTTCATAAAAATCTAATAAGGGCTTTTCCCATTTAGAGAGTCTAAAAAAATAAGACTCTTCCTCTATCCATTCTACCGTTGATTTTGAACTAATTGAAATTTTTTTACCATCTATTTCTTCTATTTCATCTTCATTATAAAAAGCTTCATCAGAAACAGAATACCATCCTGAATAATTAGAAAGATAAATATCATCATTTTTTTCTAACTCTTTCCATAAATGCTGAACTGTTTTCTTATGTCTGTCTTCAGTTGTACGTATAAAATCAGTATTGGTTAAGTTTAAAGTTTTAGATAAATCTCTAAATGTTTTACTAATTTGATCACAAAATTTAAGTGGATCCAAACCTTCTTTCTCAGCCGATCTTTGAATTTTAAGTCCATGTTCATCGGTTCCAGTTAAAAAACAAACTTTGTATCCATCGATAGTTTTAAATCGTGAAAAAAAATCTGCAATTATGCTTGAATATGCATGGCCCATATGAGGTCTAGCAGAAGGATAGTATATTGGAGTTGTGATATAAAAATTTTTATCCATTTAAAATTCGATCTTCAAATTCCATAAATATAGACTCTTCATCTAAATTATAAATTTTTGTATTAATAATTTTTTTTAAAAAAAAAGTATAAAAACTTAATATTTCAATATTTTTAATATTAACTTTATTCCTGAAGTAAATTTCAATAAATGAGTAAGTCAATTCGATTAATTTTTTATCTTTTTTATAAAGTTTATTTTTGATTATCAATGATAGAAAATTTTCTAATGACAAATTTTTTACATCAATTTCAAACTCTTCTGAAATTTTTAAAACCCTTAATAGCTGGCCAGGTGTGGTGTAGTAATTAATTAATTCTTTGTTAACTAAGTCGTAAATATCTTGATTTATAATCTTGTTAGCTATTTCAATGACTTGATTCTGAGAAAGTGACATCTTAAAATTAATACATCGTGATTTTAAGGTAGGAAGCACACGCTTATTACTATTTATCAAAATAAAATTTATATTATCATTTGGTTCTTCAATTACTTTAAGCAATGCGTTTACAGAATTAAGGTTAAGTAAATTTATATTATCAATCAAAACAAACCTTGTGTTTGTGTTAAATGAGGATTTATTTAAATTAGAAATTAAATCTCGAATTTGATTAATATCAATATTTTTTTTTCCATCCTCAACATCAATAAGGTTAAAATTAGGATTGGATTTATTTTTTATTAATTTAAAAGATTTATTTTCACTGTTAATTTTATAATCTTTAGTATCATAATTATGATCTTCATTTAGGGATAAAATATAATTAATTACATGATAGGCTAAAGTACATTTACCTATCCCCTTTTCGCCTGATAAAATTATTTTATTAGGAAATTTTTTATTTAAATAAAGATTTTTGAGTGTGTTAAAAATTTCGTGGTGTCCAAATAAACTCTTTTGCAATAAAATTTCCATATATTAAATTAATTTATTTATTTTATCTAAAATTAATTTCTTATTTTTCTCAATTTCTAAATTTGAATTAATTATCATATACGATCTTTTTTTTGATTTAGCTAATTTAATAAATCCATTCTGAA
>CACKXR010000027.1 GCA_902604175.1 uncultured Pelagibacteraceae bacterium | reverse complement strand
AATGGAACAGTTGGAAAATTCTCAATGAAATTAAAAAAATTAATATTTAGTTTTTTATTTGTATTTCTAATAACAGAAAATGTATTTTCTAAAGCTTTGCCTCCAGGTACTGGTATTGGTGATGTCCCAGCAAATGTATTAATTTTATTAGATAAATCTGGAAGTATGGGATGGCGAATGAGTGGAGGAACTGCAAGTATGAGATATCCTTATGACGCTGACGCAGATGCTAGTGGAAATATATTAGTTTCTCAATACAACAGAGATGGAGTTAAAAAGTTTTTATACGATACAGCAACAACAGACAGTGGGTTTGGAAATAATGGAATTTCTGGAAAAGGAAACCAAAAGTATGAGGGTAATAGGAATTGTAGAACTTCCTATTCATACAGTGGAGAAACTCATAATGGTATTTATTATACTACAGCATTATATGAAAGAGCAGTTGTTGGCATAAGAACTAGTGATGGTAGATGCATGGTAAAATATAATGTAGGCGGTTATCCTTATAATATGACAATTGATTCTGGAAAAATTTTTGTTGGAGGCTCTTTTGGTTACAAAGTAATTGATATTAATTCAGGTCAGATAAGGAATTGTGGCAGTGTTAATTCTCAATTAAGGTATAGTTATGGAACCACAATTGATGCTGGAAACATATTCTCATACAGAAGTAATAGAATTTATAAATTTCCATTAAACCAGTCTGGTATGTGTCCTTCAACTTCTGGTCAAAGTTTTTATTATCCAGAAGGGAGTTACGTTGGATTACAACATGTTGGAGCAAATCAAATATGGACACTTTCATGGAGCAACAGCAGGATGAGAAAAATTCAAGTTAACAATACAGGTTCTGGCTATACTAACTTATTGACTAAAGGTAAAAGAAGCAGATCTGCATCATCGGCCAGCAACCTTTATTTTTACTATCCATGGGGTTTAGGATATGATGATAACAATAACAGAATACTTGCTGCAAACTTAAATAATGGCCAAGTCCATGCTTTAGATCAAAATGGTGGGTGGATTAAGTCTATTGGTGGAGCTCCAAAAACAAGGATGCAAGCCGCATATGAAGCTATTGAAGCTATAGTAAAAGATTCATCACTTACATCTGGGGTTGATTTTGGATTTGCGTATTGGTCAGCGGGAGCATCTGGATTTAACAGATGGCACGGAAATCATAAAACTGGTCAAGGATATTCAACCCCTTGTAACTACTATAATTGTCTAAAAGTGCCAATTTATAAAGGTGGAGCTGCACAAATTGCCAAAATTATAAGGACAGTTAATCCAGGTGGAGGTACACATTTAGATTCTGCAATGAGAATTGCATCGAGGTATTATAAAAATACTACTTATTCACCGATAGATAAAAATCTAGATTGTCAAAATTCTTATGTGATTTTAATTGGTGATGGAGATTGGTTTTCTCACACACACACAAGAGGGTTAAAAATTGTAAAAGAACTTTATAATAATGATAAAATTAAAACTTTTGCAATTGCATTTGGTACTGGAATTAGTGCAAATGGATATAGATATTTCCAAGACGTTGCAAAAGCAGGCGGTACTGGTAAATCAATTGTTGCAACAACTGGAGCTGCGTTAACAGCACAACTTAAAGCAAAAATCGGGGAAATCATTGCTGAGAAACTCTCATTTACTGCTCCTGCAATTACAGCGACAATTGAAAAAGGTGGCTCATTGTACCAAGCTCAATTTGATTACCAACAAAATAAAGAATGGATTGGAACACTTACAAGAACAAAAATAAATCCAGATGGAAGTATTGATGAAAATCACGTTGATAACTGGTCGGCACAAGATGAAGTTCCCACGCCAGCTTCCAGAAAACTCTGGAGTATAATTCCAGGCACTGATTATAAATCAGATTATAATAACTTTAGAGATACATATGCAACAGAGATTGGAAATGTACTGTCATTAAATGAAAATGATATTCAAGATTATCACAGAAAAACAGACTCTCCTGGTGGATCAAGCTTGAACAGAAGATGTGCAAATTCTACCGGAGTTTTAGATGGTACAGATGATGATTTAAAAGGATTGATCAACTTTGTAAGAGGAATGGATTATTTTGATTATGATGGAGATTGTAATCTTACTGAAAAGAGAACAAAAGATGGAAAAAATATTTATCTTGGTGATATATACCATTCACAGTTGATTGTAGTAGGCGCACCATCTGCAGACACACAATTTCAAAACATTAATCAAGAGTCTTATTTTAGAAATGTTAATGGATATGTTGCGTGGAAAAACTCTTTAAAAGCGAGAGGTGATAAACCTGTTATATATGCTGGTTCTAATAGTGGAATTCTTCATGCATTTGATGCAGAAAGTGGAAAAGAAAAATGGGGATTTGTTCCACCATTAGTTGCACCTTACTTACCTTTGGTTATGAATAATAATTTAAATCTAGCTAAAGGAGGAGGATCAAACGCAATATTTGGAGTTGATGGATCTATTGTTGCTCATGATATGTATTTTAAATCTCCATTAGATACCGCTAAAAAATGGCACACAATTTTATTAGTTCCTTATGGAAGAGGCGGAGCTGGAATGAGTGTATTAGATGTAACTAATCCTGATAAACCTTTGCACTTATGGTCAATTTTTAACGATAAAATCAACCATAGAGTCTACAGAGTTGACCATAATCAAGTTATTTATAATTATGATTATATTGGCAAGTCATACTCTCTTGCTTCATTTGGAGAGTCAATAAAAGTTACAGATAATTATAATGATGATAATACTGTATCTAATACATGTAATTCATCTCAATCTACATCATGTTACAAAGGCAAAAAATGGACGTTCCCAGTTCAAGGAATTAAAAAAAGTGATATCTTGGTCACATTTAATGACAGTAATTATACTAATTTTAGTGTGTCGACAAATTCGAGTGGTGACACTGAAATCACTTTTGGAACTGATATGACTTACTCAGCAGATCCTGGAGATACCAATACAAGTTCAATGCTTGGTGTGTTTATAAAAGCAGGATCAAAGGCTACAGGAGTACAAACAAATCCCGAATATGACTATAGTGAGTTAGGTGAAACATGGTCTGATCCTAGAATATTCAGAATTCCAAATAATGGGGCTGGAGATAGTAATATTCTAGATGATGTGTATGTAGCTGCAATGGGAGGAGGATATGGAACTCAGTTCGAAGGTGTTGGTTCAAACTTAACTTTAATAAATTTAGAAGATGAAACAAACCCAGGAAGTTTATATAAAAGAATACAAATAGAGGACACTGACGCTAGCGATATTGTAAATTCGGTTCCCTCGTCTATAGTTTTAGTAACACCTGATACAGCATCTGGAGTAAATTACTCTGGAGGTTTAGCTTATGTTAGTGATTTAGAGGGAAAAATTACCAAAGTGAATTTAACTAATATGAGTGATGATAATAGTGGAAATTCAATTAAAATATATGACACCACAACATTATTTAACGCTGGTTCAACAAAAGCAAATGGAAGATATATGTATCATGCTATGGATGCAACTATAGGGGATACAACGAATTCCATGTGGTTATTTGCAGGAACGGGTGATTATGACAGAATCAACGACACTACTTCCGGAGTGCAAAACTTCATGCTTGGAATTAAAGATGTTAATTATCCATTCTACAAAGATGTAGCAGTTCCTGCAAAAGCTGATACGATTACAAATTGTAAAAATACCACTGACGACACAACAGGAGCTAATTGTCCTCAAAATGCAGATACAGGTTGGTACATAAATTTAAAGGATTATGCAAAAGTTTCAGCAGAACCAACCGTATATCGTGGTCAAGTTTATTTTCCAGTATATGAACCGACAAAATCTGTAAACAAATGTAGCTTAGGAGATGCCTATATCTGTGGTGTTGACGATGAGTGTGGAACAAATGCTTCATCTCAACTAGGACAAACTTTGGGTAAAAAGAATAAATGCGCTTGGGTAGGACAAGGTGTATTGTCTAAAATAGTAACATTTGGAGATACTCTTTTTGCAAATATAGCAGGTAAAGTAGACTGCAGTAAAATAACTGACCAAAAGAAAAAGAAAGAATGTGAAGACAGTAAGAAGAAAGATTTAATAAGTATTAGTGCTGGTGAAGGTCAGGTAAATACTTATAGAAATTCTTGGAGACATAATTTCTAAATATTATTTAATTTTTACACCATCCATCTTTTTGAATTAATACTGGATAATATTCTTTATGCGTTTTTATCCATAAAGCAATTCGTGCTCCATTTGAATAGCCACCAGGACATTCTGTTTCGTCAATTCTCATTCTTCCATCTCTATCTTGAGAACTATTATTTCCAGCATAAATTACAGGATCTGGATCTCCATAAGGATTTTTCCACCCTAAGTCTAAAAAATGTCCAATTAAAATATTGTTTAAATTTTTTATATTGCCTTTATTTGCAATCATTTCACAGCTAAATGATCTTGTAGAACCTAACTTTAAAGTCCCAC
>CACKXR010000026.1 GCA_902604175.1 uncultured Pelagibacteraceae bacterium | reverse complement strand
TTGATGACAAACTTCTATCGGTATAAGATTTAGGAAGTTTCCACAAAAGATCAAACAAATTATTAATATTTTTCTTTTTAAGTAATTTTGTTGTCTTTATCCCAACACCTTTTATAGCTGTTAAATCTGATAATAAATATTTATAATTTCTTTTAATATCCATATTAAATTAATATATTCTAATAATGACAATCAATATAGATGAATTAAAAAAAAAAATTATTTATAGATCAAATTATCGTGGCACAAAAGAAATGGATAAGCTTTTAGGTACATTTATAAAAAAAAATATTAATAATTTAAGTTACGAAGATTTAGTTGATTTGGAAAAACTACTTAATATAGACGATACAAATTTATATAATTACTACACAGGTGTTGAGACAGACTTTGAAATAGAAAAAAATAAAATTAATTTACTCTTTAAGAATTTTAAATATTAAAGAATGGCGGAGAGACTGGGATTCGAACCCAGGAAAGAGTTGCCCCTTTGCCGGTTTTCAAGACCGGTGCTTTCAACCGCTCAGCCATCTCTCCGTTCGCAAGGTTTTATAATTATAATTATTTAATTCAACCTTAAAATAGTCTAATAAAACTAATAACGACTAATTCCATTAAATCTTATGAATAAAGAATTCAATAAGGGGTTACTACTAGCTGGTTCTGGCTCATTTTGGTGGGGATTTATCGGCGTTATTTATTTTAAATCTATAACTTATATTGGTCACATAGAACTCGTTGTACATAGATGCCTTTGGTCGACTGTCACATTAATATTAACCACATTTCTTTTTTCTAAATGGCATATTTTTTTTGAAGTTTTAAAAAGTAAAAAAAATTTAATCTACCTTTTTTTTTCAGGAAGTTTAATTTTCATCAATTGGGCAGCATGGATTTATGCTATAGGAACAAATAGAATAATTGATGCAAGTTTTGGTTATTTTATAATGCCAATTATTAGTGTGATGTTGGGATATATTTTTTTTGAGGAAGTTATTAACAAGAAAAGAATTTTCGCAATTATTTTAGTCATAGTATCTATACTTTATTTAATTATTATGAGTTACAAAACTTTACCATGGCTTGGATTAGTAGTAGCATTTAGTTGGGGGTTTTATAACTTACTAAGAAAAAAAATTAATGTAGATACAGATATTGGATTACTAATAGAGAGCTTATTTATATTACCATTTGCTATAGTAGCGTTTTATTTAATCTCCATTAATGGATTTAATGATTTTAAAATTGAAGATCCTCCTTTAATGTTACTAATTTTTTTGGCAGGACCAATGACTGTTATTCCACTATTTTTATATGTTAGAGGGGTTGAGCTATGTGGACTTGGACCAACTGGAATGATTTTTTATATAACTCCAACTTTGCAATTTTTACTTGGTTTTTTTTACTATGACGAAGTTTTTTCATTAAATAAATTAGTTAGTTTTATTTTTATTTGGATTGCTGTAATTGTATATTTGAAAGATTTACATGAAAATAATTAAATTTTTATTAATTATCTTATTTACTTTTAATATTAATGTTTATGCTGATATAAACATTCAATTTGAAAATTGGAAAAAAAGTTTTAAAAAAATAGCACTTAAAAATAATATTTCTGAAAAAACTTTTGATAAAGTTATGTCTAATACTAAATTCCTTCCTAATGTTATAAAATACGACCGTTTTCAACCAGAATTCTATGAAGACACAAAAACTTATATCTCAAAGAGAGCCTCTGAAAAAAAAGTTTCTAAAGGGTTATCTTTTTATGAACAAAATTCAAATCTCGTTAAATCAGTAGAAGAAAAATTTAATATTGAACAAGAATTACTCTTATCATTAATGGGTATCGAAACAAATTATGGAACTTATGTCGGAAAAATGGATATTTTATCATCACTTGCAACACTAAGTTTTGATCAAAGGCGATCTGAGTTTTTTACAAATGAATTGTTGATACTTTTAAAACTTATTGAAAAACAACAAATTAATTATGAGACTCTTTTTGGATCATGGGCAGGTGCATTCGGTTTTTTTCAATTTATGCCTTCGACTATGAAAAATTATGCAATTGATTATGATAATAATGGATCAATTGATTTAAAAAATAATAAAGATGCGTATGCATCAGCAGGTAATTATTTAAATCAAATTGGTTGGAAGGCCGGTCAACCTTGTTTTTTAAGAGTCAATTTATCCAATGATATACCTAGAAAATATTTAAATGTTTCAGCAAAGAAGCTCCATAACAAACAAAAATTAAAATCGTACAATAAATATATTAAAAATATAAAAGAAATAGACAATAAATATCAAAATCTTCAAGTAGCAATAATTACACCAGATAAAGATATAATACCTGATGCAGATACATTAAATCCAGCCTTTATTGTTTTTGATAATTATGAAATCATACTACAATGGAACAGATCATTAAGATTTGCATTAGCTGTTTGTACTTTAAAAGATAAATTTGAAAATGAACTTCAATAAATTTTTAACTATATTATTAATTTTATTTTTAACAGCATGCCAAAAATTTGATGATAGCAAAAAAGTAGTAAATTACACTAATTATCTAAAATATAGTAATACTGGTTTTACGTTAATCTATGATGAACAACTTAAAAAAAATAAAAAAATATCAAAAAAAATCGATAATAGAGCTTTAGTTATTTTTCACAAAAAAATAAAGAAAAATTCATTTGTTAAAATTACCAACCCTATAAATAATAAATCAATCATTGCTAAAGTTATTTCAAATAATGTTCAATTTTCAGATTTTTATAATTCAGTAATAACAAAAAGGATTGCTAATGAGTTATCTATTGATTTAAGTGAGCCTTACGTTGATATTGTTCTTATATCTGAAAACTCCACATTCATTGCTAAAAAAGCAAAAACATTCGATGAGGAAAAAAAAGTTGCTGAAAAAGCTCCTGTGGATGGAATTACAATTGATAATTTGAGTGGTGACCTAAATATAAAAAATAAAGAAAAAAAACATAAGTTTTTATATTCAATTAAGATTGCTGATTTTTATTATAAGGACTCAGCAGAGAATATGATCTTAAGAATTAAAAAAGAGACAAATTTGAACAATCCAGTAATAAAGAAATTATCTCAGACTAAATATAGGGTATTATTAGGTCCATTTAATGATATAAAAAAACTTGAAAAATCATTTGATGAAATAAAATTACTAGAATTTGAAAACTTGGAAATATTAAAAGATGTTTAAGAAATTAAGAATTTATATTTTCCTCAGCATATTTATACATTCATTTTCTCATGCAAATTTTGATGTAAAAGCTAGAACAGCAATACTTCAAGATTACTATTCTGGTGAGATTTTGTATGAAAAAGAACCTGATAGATCAATTTATCCAGCTTCAATGACTAAAATTATGACCTCCATAATTGCTTTTGATTTGATCAAATCAGGTGATTTAAGTTTAGATGAAAAATTTATTATTTCTGAAAAAGCTTGGAGATTATCTACTTCAGGTTATTCTTCTATGTTTATTATGGTAGGAGATCAAGTGTCTGTAGAAGATTTACTTAAAGGTATAATTATTGCCTCAGGTAATGATGCTTGTATAGCTTTAGCTGAAGGTATTGCTGGCACAGAAGAAGAATTTGCTTTGTTAATGACGGCTAAAGCAAAAGAAATTGGCATGGAAAATACAAATTTTACAAATTCTTCAGGCATTAATGATCCTGATAACTATTCTACTGTAAGAGACATAATGATGATGTCTAGATATTTAATTGATAAACACCCCAAGTTTTACAGAATGTTTGCTGAAAAAGAATTTACATGGGATCGTACTGGAGGCGATCCAATTACTCAGGGCAATAGAAATCCTTTACTTTATAAAAATCTTGGGGCTGATGGAATTAAAACAGGTTATCTCGCTGTAGAAAAATACTCTTTAGCATCTTCTTTAGAGAGAAATGGTAGAAGATTGATAGCAGTAGGCAGCGGGTTTAATTCAAAAAATTCAAGATCAAAAGAAAGCACTAAGCTTTTAACTTATGGACTAACCAATTACGACTTAGTCAGAATTGCTAAATCTAATGAACCTTTTCAAAAAATAAATGTTTGGTTGGGTAAACAAGACTCAGTCGAAGTTTACACAGAACAAGATATTTATAAAACTATTAAAAAAGCTAAAAAAAAATTACTAAAAGTTGTTGTTAAATATGATGGACCCGTAGAGGCTCCAATTAAAAAAAATCAAAAAATTGCAACATTAAGAGTAGTTTACGATCAAGAATTGGTTGGCGAATATGATCTATTATCATCGAGAGAGGTTAAAAAAGTAAACTTTATATCCAGATTAATTAAATCAATTAACTATTTAATCTGGGGTGATGTCTAAAAAACCTATAATTGTTTTTGAGGGAATTGAAGGGAGTGGAAAGAGCTACCATTTAACTTCTGTTGCAAGATATTTAAAACAAAAAAAAATTAGCTTCATTAAAATACGTGAACCTGGCGGCAGTCAAAATTCAGAGAAGATCAGGAAACTAATGTTAAATAATAAATCAAATTTTAATAAAGATACAGATCTATTGTTATTTTTATCATCAAGAAGTGAAAATATTAGTTTAATTAAAAAAAATTA
>CACKXR010000025.1 GCA_902604175.1 uncultured Pelagibacteraceae bacterium | reverse complement strand
AGTTAGGACTTTTGATGGGTGGTGGTTTAGATGATTAAAATTGAAAGACGTGATGAAACTTCAAATTTAATTTATTTTTTAACACCTGTGCTTGCAATTTTTTTGACCTTAGTAACAGGGACAATTATATTTTATCTACTTGGTTTCAAACCTTTAGAAGCTCTAAAATTTTTTTTCATTACACCTATTTCAGATTTATATGGTCTAAGTGAGCTTCTTGTAAAAGCAACTCCACTTTGTTTGATAGCTATTGGTCTATCTTTTTGTTTTAAAAGTAATAACTGGAATATTGGAGCAGAAGGACAATTAACATTTGGGGGAATAGTTGGTGGGGGTGTTGCCTTATTATTTTATAATCACGAGGGTTTTTATGTATTACCTTTAATAATCTTGGCTGGTGCAATTGGTGGAATGATATTTGCAATGATACCTGCAATTTTAAAAATTTATTTTAATACTAATGAAATATTAGTTAGCTTGATGCTAGTTTATGTATCTAAACTATTATTAGACTATCTTGTCGTTGGTCCTTGGAGTAACCCAGAGGGTTTCAACTTTCCTGAGACAAGACAATTTAGCGACTCTGCTAGGTTGCCTATTTTATTTGAAAATTTACGAATTCATGCTGGGATTTTTATTGCGCTCGTCAGTGTTTTTTTAGCTTGGATAGTTTTATTTAAAACCTATTTGGGTTTTCAAATTAAAGTTTCAGGATTAAGTTTAAAGACTGCAAAGTATGCCGGTTTTAAAGGTAAAACTATGATACTACTAGTATTTATGGTTAGCGGTGCGTGTGCTGGTCTTGCAGGAGTTGGTGAAATCACCGGTCCTATTGGACAGCTGCACAGAATGATTTCACCTGATTATGGATTTACAGCAATAATTGTAGCTTTTTTAGGTCGTCTTAATCCAATCGGAATTGTATTTGCATCTTTAATTGTAGCACTGACCTACTTAGGCGCTGAGACTGCACAAATATTTTTACAAGTACCAAAATATACGGGACAAGTATTTCAAGGAATGATTCTATTTTTTCTTCTTGCATCTGATTTCTTGCTTTTTTTTAGAATAAAAATTTTAGGATTTAAAAAATATGAATATTGATATTAATTTTCTAGGAATTCTAATTGGAGCTATAATGGCATCTTCTGTTCCACTCATACTTGCAGCCTCAGGAGAGCTTATAACAGAGAGATCTGGCGTACTAAATTTAGGTGTTGAAGGAATGATGATCATAGGAGCAATTTCAGGTTTTGCACTAATGGTTATCACTGACAATTTATTTTTAGCAATAATTGGATCTATGCTTTCTGGTTTACTATTATCTTTTATATTTGGATTTCTTACCCAATCACTTTTAACAAATCATGTAGCGACAGGACTTGCTCTTACCATTTTTGGAATTGGTTTGTCAGCAATGATTGGAAAAGATTTCGTAGGTATACCTGGAAAAGAATTTCCTTTATTATTTTTAAGTTTTAGGGAAACAATACCTTTATTTGGACCAATTTTTTTTGGACATTCAATCATTTTTTATTTTGCATTTTTACTTCCATTTGCAACTAACTATTTTTTAAAAAAAACTAAAATTGGCTTGATTGTAAGAGCGGTGGGAGACTCACCTGTTTCTGCAGCAAATCAAGGTATTAACGTCTTACTAGTTAGATATTGTTGTATTCTTTATGGGGGAGCAATGTGTGGTTTGGGAGGAGCTTATCTATCACTTATTTACACTCCTCAGTGGATTGAAAATATGACAGCTGGTAGAGGCTGGATAGCTCTAGCTTTAGTAGTTTTTGCTACATGGAGCCCTATTAAAGTTTTAGTTGGAGCGGTAGTATTTGGAGGCATAACTATTCTTCAGTTGCATATGCAAGCCATGGGAATAAGAATTCCAGTTCAATTTTTAAGTGCATTACCATATATAATGACAATTGTTGTTTTGGTAATAATTTCTCGTGACAGTAGAAAAATAAAACTTAATACACCCACTTCATTGGGACAAATTTTCTATAAGGAAAAGTAATGTTAGCTATTCCAAAATAAATATTTTTTTTTATAAAAATTTGTTTAGGCTAAAGAATCACTAATTTAAAATTTAAAGGGGAAATCAAATGTACAAATATTTTTTAAAATTTCTAATCTCTGTACTGTTTTTGCTTGGATTAAGCTTCAATGCAAATGCAGAATTTAAAGTTGGTTTTGTTTATGTTGGTCCAACAGGGGACCATGGTTGGACATACCAACATGACGAGGGAAGAAAAGCAGTTGAAGCTGTTGGAATTAAAACTACTTATGTAGAAAGTGTTCCTGAGGGTGCTGACGCTGAGAGAGTGATTAGACAGTTAGCTCAATCTGGTCATGATCTTATTTTCACAACAAGTTTTGGATATATGGATCCGACCAACAAAGTGGCCAAAGATTTTCCAAATGTGAAATTTGAGCACGCAACAGGTTATAAAAGAGAGCACTCAAATGTCTCTACATATTCTGCGAGATTTTATGAAGGCAGAACTCTTTTAGGACACATGGCTGGAAAAATGACGAAAACAAACGTTATTGGATATATTGCATCTTTCCCAATTCCTGAAGTCATAAGGGGGATAAATGCAATGACTTTAGCAGCCCAAAAAGTTAATCCTAATATTAAAACGAAAATTGTTTGGGTTTTTACTTGGTATGATCCAGGAAAGGAGTCTGAGGCAGCACAAGCACTAATAGATCAGGGAGCAGATATTATAATGCAACACACTGACAGTACTGCACCAGTTCAAGTAGCGGAAAAAGCTGGTGTTTGGTCTTTTGGACAAGCTAGTGACATGCAAAGGTTTGCGCCAAAATCAATTTTAACATCTATAATTGATGATTGGGCACCATATTATGTTGAAAGATCTATTGCAGCAAGAGATGGTACATGGAAACAACAAGATACCTGGCATGGATTAAAAGAGGGGATGGTAGCTATGGCTCCTTATAATTCCGCAATGGGAAGTGGGTTAGTTAAGGAAGTAGAAAAACTACAAAAAGACCTAGCTTCTGGTAAAGTTCATTCTTTTACAGGCCCAATATATGATCAAAAAGGCAATTTACTTGTTGCAGAAGGTAAAGTTGCAGATGATGGAATGTTGGCAGGCATGAGCGTATACGTCAAAGGAGTTGAGGGAGATATCCCAAAATAATACTTTTATAAAAATAAAAGGTCAGTCTTATCTGGCCTTTTATTTTAAATGCTTTTTATTTAATACATCAATATCAATTTCATCATAATATTCATACGGTTGAACAATCCACGGATCACCACCTAATAGTACTGGACAATAATCTGGTTTGAATATTGATGATTTTTTCTTCCATAAACATGCTGTCCTAATTTCTTGTATATAATTTTTAATAGGCTCATATTGTTTAAGCCAATCAATACTTTTATTTAATGTTAGGCCTGTATCCGACAAATCATCAACTAATAATATATTTTTGAAATCCTCATTTTTTGCAATTGCACTCATGTCTCTTGCAAAAATTAGCTCTCCTTGTTGATCTTCAACAGTTTCCCCAGAATAGCTCTGGATTACAACATAAGCTGTAGGAACTTTAAAAATTCTGGATAAAATATCAATTATTGGTGCAGCACCTCTCATGATACCTACAAGTACAGATGGAGTATAGTTTTGATTTATTTGTAGTGCTAATTTTTCAACAGTGCTTGTATACTCCTCGAAAGAAATTATTAATTTATTAGCCATGAAATTTACTATCATAACTAAAATAATTTAAAAAGGAGAAATCATGAAAGCCTACTGGATAAGTGTTTATAAGAAAGTTGAAAACCAAGAAAATTTAAAAAAATATGCTGAGGTGGTAACTCCAATAATAAAGAGTTATGGAGGAATACCTCTTGTAAGAGGTGGAAAACACATAACATATGACGGGGATGATTTTTTTAGAACCGTTATCTGGGAATTTCCAAATTATGAAAAGGCTGTAGAATGCCATAATTCGAAAGAATATTTAAATGGTTGGAATATTGCAAAAAATACAACCACCAGACATATGCAAATAGTGGAAGGATTTAGTATTGAATAGGCTCCGGATCTATACTTCTCCATAAATACCAAGTTGCAACTGAGCAATAGGGTGAGAATTTTTTATTCAATAATTTAACAAAATTTTCAGGTGGAAAGTATTTTTTGTTATAATTTTTTGAAATTGCTCTTAATAAACCAATATCTTGAATTGGCCAAATATTAGGTCGATTATAAGTAAATAATAAGATCATTTCTGCAGACCATCTTCCAATTTGTCTCAATTCAGATAAATAAATTATCGCCTCCTCATCAGACATTTTAGGAATAAGTTTTGGATTAAATGTTTTATCAATTACTTTTTTAGCTAAACTTTTGATCCCTTTTACTTTCTGCCTACTTAGACCACAGCTTTTAAGTTGGGATGTTGTTAACTCGTTTACTATCTTTGCCGTGATTTTATTTTTACATTTTTTTTTAAATTTAAAAAAGACTGCATTAGCAGCAGCAACACTAATTTGTTGGCCAATAATACTTTTGCATAATGAGAAAAAGACATCTTTTCTGGAGGTCAAGATCGTCTCTGAAGGAGATTTGTACTTTTTAATCAAAGCAAACATTGTTTTATCCTTCCGGGATAAATATTTTTTTGCCTTATTCCAGTATCGTGGAGAATTACTCATGTCGTGAAACTGACAGTCGATTTTTTAAAGTTATTTCTCTTCTAAAAATTATAAATGAAGATAATATTACTAATAAAGCTCCCATTAATGTTTTTAATGTTGGAACTTCACTCCAAATAAAATATCCAAATATTATTGCAAATACCAAAGCTAAATATTTCAGAGGAGTGACTAAACTTACTTCTGAATATTTATAAGATTGTGACAGCCATAAATTTGCAAGACCGCCTAAAATTCCTACCATAGACAGTAGAAATAAATCAAAGAAATTAGGCATCACCCAGCCCTGAAATAAAGACAAAAGACCCAAAATTGCTATTGAAAAGGAAAAGAAAAAACTTATAAGCCATACAGGCTCTGTTGTAGATAGTTTTCTGATTGCTATAGCAACATATGATAAGCCAAGACAAAATATTATTGGATATATGTAGTAGAAATTTAAGGAACTAAAGCCTGGCTCTGTTATCACAATTATTCCTACAAAACCTACTAAGACAGCTAACCATCTATATAAACCAACTTTTTCTTTTAATAAAAATATTGAAAAAATTGTTGTAAATATTGGTGCTGCAAATGTAATGCTTACTACTGTTGCTAACGGTAAATTTCTTAAGGCAATAAAAATTGCAACTAAAGCAATTAAGCCTGATAAACATCTTTTAAAATGAAGGAAAGGCCTTGTTGTTTTATAAAAATCTAAAAATCTATCTTTAGGAATAAGGAACAAAATTGGAATTATCCCACAAAAACCTCTGAAAAATAAAACTTGTCCAACAGGATATGCATCTGACCATTTTACTAATACGTCCATTAGTGAAAAGGCACATACGGAGATGAACATGTAGAAAAAGCCTAATTGATTTTTTGACAACATAGGTTAACTTTAAATCAATTGGATTAATTATCAATGGAAATAGCAATTTTAGGATTAGGATGTTTTTGGGGACCAGAAATTAAGTTTAGTAAACTTGATGGAGTTATTAAAACTGAAGTTGGATATTGTGGTGGTCATAATACAGAAACAAATTACAAGGAAGTATGCACTGGTTCAACAAATCATGCAGAGGTAGTTAAATTAAATTTCGATCCAAAAATAATATCTTATGAAAAAATCCTTGAATTTTTTTTTGAAATTCATGACCCAACAACTCTTAATTCTCAAGGACCAGATTTTGGAACACAATATAGAAGTGAAATTTTTTATTTAAACGATAATCAAAAAACAACTGCAGAAAGTATTATAAATAAAGAAAATGAGAGACTATCTGGAAAAGTTGTAACTAAATTATCACAAGTTAAAAATTATTGTCCAGCTGAAGAATACCACCAAAGATATTTAGAAAAAAGATAGAATGTCTTTAGTAGATACAAATTGGTTAGAAAAAAATATAAACCAAGTAAAAGTTATTGATTGTTCTTGGCATATGCCAGCAGAAAATAGAAGTGCGGAGGAAGAATTCAATAATGAACATATTCCAAACGCAATTTTTTTTGACTTAGACAAAAATTCCAAAAACAATACAGATCTTCCACACATGCTTCCAAGCTTAGACGATTGGAATAAAATAATTTCAAACTTAGGAATTTCAAAAGATGATCAAATAATTATTTATGATAACTCTAATGTAATAAGTTCTTGTAGATGTTGGTATAACTTTATTTATTTCGGACATGATCCAAAGCTTGTTAGTGTGCTGAATGGTGGATTAAGAAAATGGAAACAAGAAAGTAAAAAGACATCCAATGAAGTCGTTAAATTTTCAAAAACAAATTATGAAGGCAAAGAATTAATTTCTTTGGTTAAAGACAAAAATAAAATTGATTTAAATATTTCAAAAAAGGAGTTTGTTGTTGTTGATGCACGAAGTAAAGAAAGATTTGAGGGAAAAGTACCAGATCCACGAAAAAATGTTAAAAGTGGATCTATTCCTAATTCTATTTGTTTGCCTTTTGTAGAAGTTATAAACAAAGAT
>CACKXR010000024.1 GCA_902604175.1 uncultured Pelagibacteraceae bacterium | reverse complement strand
TAAAAATGGTAAGGAATTAAATTTAAGTGAGTCAATTGTAAAAAATAAGGGTAAAATTAAATTTATTTCATACTCAAATAAAATTAAGCCTGAGATTCAAAAAATTTATAAAGATTTGAATGTAGATGAAAATATTAAAATGAAAAGTTCTTTAAAATTTTGTGTAGTTGCAACAGGTGAATACGATGGCTATGTTGCAGAAGCTAGAGCTTATGAATGGGATATAGCAGCTGGTCATGCAATTTTAAATCATGCAGGTGGAGAAATTACTGACTTTAATGGAAATGAGATTTTGTATGGTAAGCCTGATTTAAAAAATACAAGTTTAATAGTAAAAAGCAAAACTATATTATAATGGATGAGCAGTTAAGAATTATATTAATAATAATTGTTTCAGTCTCTATATTTGGATTGTTAGTTTTTGTATTTGTCAAAAATTATATTAGAAATAAAATTAATCGTCTTTTAGAGAATGAGGACAAAAAAAATTTAAAGTAAATTAATTATTTTCAAAAATTCATTTTTTTCTATATCCATTACCTTTTTTGAAGTTTCAAAATCAAAACCGTTTCTTGCTAGTAATGAAATATCTTTTTTGTAAAACAAAGTTCTATTATCTTCAGGTCTTGCTGGTCCTATTCTCTTTTTTTTACAAATTTTTATTGCAGAAAAAAAATCTTGGTCTCTATTATTTTCTTTAATCTTATTGACTGTACCTGCAATAAAATCTTTATTAATTCCTTTACCTAATAAGTAATTGCGAATTTTATTCAGTGAATGTCCTCTTTGGACCATACTTTTTGCTTTACTCTCGGAGTAAAATTTATCATTAATGAATTTATTTTTTTCTAAATCAGATAAAACAATTTCAATTAGTTTATTGACATCCTTCTTTCTTGTTTCGGACGCTGAAAGTTTCATATATTTTTTTAACAAATATGTTTTAAGCTGTTGCTTAGAGGGTGCGTACTTCTCTACATATGTAAATGCAAAACTTCTCATTTCGTCTACTGTTACCTGAAGTGTTTTTTTTCTATTTCTTATAGGAATCATTGTTAGATTGAATATAATATATTTAAATGATCGAACAAATTTATACTTATTTTACTATTGAGACACTTTATATGTGGATTAATTTAGGAGTTATACCCTTCTGGCTAATTTTAATCTTTTTTCCTCAATCTTACTTATGTCGATTTATTGTGACCTCAATTTTTCCATTTATATTACTGAGTGGTGTTTATATTTTTATTTTATATCAATCTTTTTTAATTGGGTATGATTTTGATGGAAACTTTAGTCTTTATTTGGGCTTAAGTGAATTATCAAGATTATTTGAAGACTCTTTATATTTAATGGTTTTTTGGACTCATTTCATTGCAATAAATTTGTTTGTCGCCGGTTGGATGGTAAAAGACGCTCAAAAATTTTCCATTAATAAATTTTTATTGGCAATACCGTTGATTATCACATATTTAATAGGTCCTTTGGGAATTTTTGTTTATTGGGTGTTTAGAATTTTTTACGCAAAAAGAATAAATCTATATGAATAAAAATATAGATTTTTATTTTGATATTATTAGCCCATATGCATTTATCGCTTACAAAAATATTACTAAAATTGATAATATTGAATTTAATTTTAAACCTATTTTATTAGGCGGTTTACATAATTTAGTTAATATAACTGCGCCAGCTTTCAATAAATTTAAATTAAAAAATATGAAAAATGATTGTGAATTAATTTGTAAAAAAAATAAAATAAATTTTACTTGGAATTCAAAGTTTCCAATTAATTCACTTTACCTCATGAGAGGTTATTTGGTTATAGAAGAGAGTAAAAAAAAAGATTATTTAGAAACTTTTTTTAATGCATATTGGCAAAATGATGTGGATTTAACCCTTGAAAAAAATATTATCAAATTACTTGAAAATTTAAGTATCAATCATGAAGAATTTTTAAAAAATATTTCTAAACAGGAAACTAAAGATAAATTAAAAACTTTTACCAATGAAGCATTTAAAAAAGAAATTTTTGGGGCTCCGACATTCGTTGCTAATAATAAGATTTTTTGGGGACAAGATCGTTTAGATTATGCTTTAGATGAATTGAAAAAATAATTAAACTATTTTAAATTTACTTTGTCTTATAGCTCCAAATCCACCATCTATATGAGAAACATTTTTAAATCCCATATCTTTTAAAGTTTTTGCTGCAAGCGCAGACCTTAAACCTCCAGCACAAAATAAAACCATTTCTTTCTCTTGGTCAAGTTTTCCTTCCTGAAAATAAGGACTGCCAGGGTCAAGCCAGAATTCCAACATTCCTCTAGGAATATGATGTGAGCCCTCTACTCGTCCTTCTCGCTCTAATTCACGAACATCTCTTATATCTATTAAATTACATTTGTTCTCTTCATGTAATTTAGCTGCTTCGTCTTTGTTAATTGTTTTAATTTCTTTTAAAGCATTATCAACAAGGGTTTTAGATGATAGGATTGTCATACCAAAATAACTTAACTTATGAAGCGTCAAAAGCAAAACCTAAAATCAAGTTTTTTTAAAAAAATTTTTATTAAACTCTGTAGAAAACTTGATTTTGAAATTATTGATCAAGGAAACTTGCATTTACCAGTAATGAATAAAAGTGGTCAAAATAACTTATCTAAAATTGGAAAAGAGTCTTTGCTATTACCTACGGGTAGAACAAAGATCACAAGGCCTGTAAAATCATTAAATATTATACTTAGAACTTGCGCATCTGTTAATATGTTATCTCAATCTAAAAAAAGAATTTTTAATTCAGACAAAAAAGATTATACGCTCAATACTTTAGTCTCTATCATTAAATCAATTAACTATAGTAAGAAATTATTTAATAAGATAAAATTAAATCTGACGATTATTGATCATGATTCTGATGACAAAACAATAAAAAAAATGAAAAAGATTTTAAAAAACCAATTTTTTAAAAATGAAATATTAAAACTAGATATTGGGCATTTCAAAAAAAATATAAAAGAATTTAATAAAGAGGGAAAAAAAGTTTCAACTAATCAAATCTCTAACATGTGTAATATAAATCAATCTTTAAATTTAGGTAAGGAGTGCGATGATTTAGTTTACTTTGTTGAAGATGATTACATTCATACATTAAATGCTATTGAGGAAATGATTTATACTTATGAGAGAATATCAAGTCAAATCGGTAAAGAATTAATTTTGTGTCCCTCTGATTATCCATATTTGTACAACAAATTAGAAAATTCCAAAATTTTTTTAGGCCACCGACATCACTGGCGATCAGTAAGTGAAACATTATGTACTTTTTTAACTAGTTCAAAAATTATTAAGAAGCATTTTAAAAAGTTTGTCAGTGCTTGTGAATTTGAACATTATCCTTTTGAAAAACCATTTCATGATATATACAAAACTGAACTGTGTATAAGTCCAATGCCAGCTGTTGCAGTTCATTATACTAATATAAACTCTGTTTATGGTTTATCTCCTTTAATAAATTATAAAAAACTATGGGAAAAAAATAAAATATGACATTAAAAATTAATTCGAAAGCACCAGCATTTATATCAACGTCTACGTCTAAAAATAATTATTCATTAAATGATTCCATCGGAAAATATGTAGTTTTATATTTTTATCCTAAAGACAATACTCCTGGTTGTACGTTAGAGACAAAAGATTTTAATAAATTACTTTCAAGTTTCAAAAAATTGAATTGCGAAGTCTATGGTATTTCAAAAGATAACCTTGAGAGTCATAACAAATTTAGAGATAAATATAATATTAAATTTGATTTGTTAGCTGATGAAGAGTTAAAACTCTTAAAGAAATATAAAGTTTGGGGTAAAAAAAAATTTATGGGCCGTGAGTTTATGGGTACTATTAGAACTACTTATTTAATAGATAAAAAAGGTAAAATTTTAAAAGTATGGGAAAATGTTAAGGTTAATGACCATGCTAAAGAGGTTTTAGAAACTCTTAAAAATATCACCAAATAAAAAGGCCCCTTTCGGGGCCTTAACTAACTAGCAAGAGAGAGATTTGCCTAATTTTTTCCTGATTAGGAGCTATTCAATGAGATAACGACATGGAGATCGAATAGCTCCTATATTGCATGCAATTAGTCTCGTATTGCGTATGCTATTACACCTGTCTCTGTTACGTCTGTACCTTTGGACTCAGCTTCTTTACTTAATCTAATTCCAAAAGTAGCTTTCATAATTGAAAACACAATGTAAGACACGACAAATACAAAAATGTTAATTGATAGTACACCAATTAGTTGTGCACTAAATGATGCATCAGCGTTTGTAAGTGGAACTGCAAGTGTTCCCCATATTCCAGCAAACATATGAGCTGGAATTGCACCCACAACATCGTCAAGTTTGAAACTGAATAATAATTTAGTTCCAAACACAACAATTAAACCTCCGATAGCTCCAATGAAAATTGCAGCTAAAGGAGTTGGTGCTAATGGTTCAGCAGTTACTGCTACTAATCCACCGATTGCTCCATTTAACATTTGTACAACATCTGTTTTACCATACATCAATCTTGTAATTACAGCTGCGGCCATAACACCACCACAAGCCGCAAGATTGGTATTAATGAATATTCCAGATACAGCAACTGCATCATCAAATGTTCCTATAGCTAATTGAGATCCACCATTGAATCCAAACCAACCTAACCATAAGATAAATACCCCTATTGTAACTAACGGAATTGAAGAAGCTGCAAAAGGTTTTATCGCTTTAGCTTCCCCTTTGCTGTCAAATCTTCCATATCGCGAACCTAACAACATTATCCCAGCTAGTGCAGCTGCACCACCCGTTGAGTGAACTAAAGTTGATCCAGCGAAATCTGAGAAGCCAAGTTCTGCTAGCCAGCCTCCACCCCACTGCCAACCCATTACGATTGGGTAAATAATTCCAGATAATATTGCTGCAAAAAGAAAGAACGGCCAAAGTTTTACTCTTTCAGCCATTGCTCCTGAACAAATAGAAACTGTTGTTGCACAAAAAACCATTTGGAAATACCAGTCAGAACCATCTGCATATCCAGTATCAACTGAACTTGCGTCTGACCATGGAGTGAATGTTCCAATGTATCCACCCTCTGGAATTCCGTAGGCTAAGTTATATCCAAACAACCAAAACATAATTCCGGCAATTGAGTAAAGACCGATGTTCTTTGCACAAATTACTGAAACACTTTTTGAAGTTACCATACCAGACTCTAGCATCGCAAAGCCTGCTGCCATAAACATGACCATGAAACCACACATCAAAAATAGTAGTGAATTGAATATAGCTTGCACTTCAGCAGAAACAGTTGTCTCTGCCATTCCTGCACTACTCATGTTTAATAAAAATATTAAACTTAGAAGTGGTGCAGATATCCTTTTTATTAATTTAGTCATAAGACCTCCACTGTTAAAGTGAGGGTTATAATTTTAATAAAATTTAATAACTAACGCTGATTGGGAAAATTGGCTATGCAGTATTTGCATGTAGAAACAGCCTTAATGTGAAAAATCCACTTTAAGGCTGCTAAAAAATTTATTACTTGTTGAATACTTCTTTTAAAGCTTTTGCGGGTAAAAATTTTACCTTTTGAGAGGCAGCAATCTGAATTTGCTCACCAGTTCTAGGGTTTCTCCCAACTCTAGCTTTTCTTTTTGCTACTTTATACGTACCAAATCCTGCAATTTTTACTGAATCATCACCTTTTAAAGCATCTAAAATAGTGTTGGTAATCGTATCAAATGTTCGCTCAGCATCTGCTTTACTCAAATTTAATGAGCCTGAAAGCTTAGCAATTAGTTGTTTTTTGTTCATTTTAGCTCCGGTTTTGTTGGTTAATAATTATACTTGTCATAAACATTGATAAATCAAGCTTTTTTTTAGTGTTAAAAAATAAAAATAACACAACATCTTGTGAAAATCTAAATAAGTACTGATTTTATTGTATTTTTAAACTTAAATGAATTGTTATTAACTAAATAAGCCTAAGTCTTTTAGATCATTAAAAGTCGTAAAAAACATTAATGATAATAGTAAAAACATGCCGATTCGAAAAAAAGCCTCTTGAGTTTTTTGTGACAATGGATGGCCTAAAACACTTTCAAATGCATAGAACATCAAATGACCACCATCAAGCATTGGTATTGGAAACAAATTAATTAAACCCAAACTAATAGAAATATATGCCATCATACTTATAAAAGCTACCACACCAAAAGTAGCTACTTGACCAGAAATTTTAGCAATTCTAATTGGACCACCAAGCTGAGATGTATCTGCTTTTCCAGTGATCATTCCACCAATATATTTTAATGATGCAGCACTAACATAATACACTTCGTGAGCTGAATAATATAAGGCCTGAGCTAGGCCTAGTTTAACATGATTTACTTCATTATTATACGCACCTAGTTTTATTCCAACCATTCTCTTATTAATTTTATTACCCAGACTATCTTCACTTTCTACAGTATTGGGTTTAATTTTTACAATTATCTCACGGTCAATTCGTTTAACCTTAAAATCAATGACCTCTCCTGTGGACAAAGTAATGAATTTAGAGACCTCCATAATACTTTTAACTTTATTTCCATCTATTTCTAAAATTACGTCTTGATTTTTGAGGCCTCCAATCATTGCTGGACTATCTTTTTGAACCTCATTAATAACCGCCGGAGTAAAATCTTTACCAATAAAAATATAAATTGAAAAAAATATTATTAAAGCGAGTAAAAAATTGGCCAAAGGTCCACCAAAAACAATTAAAGCTCTTTGATATAGTGGTTTTAAAGTAAATAATTTTTCTTGTTCTTCTTTACTGTATTTTTTAACAATTTCTTGATGGTCCGATTGAGAGTATACATTTCGATCCCCAAAAAACTTAACATAACCCCCTAATGGTATAGCACATATTTTCCAACGGGTTCCATTTTTGTCATTCCAACCAAAAAGTTCTTTACCAAATCCAATTGAAAAATCAGTAACTCCTACTCCATATTTTCTAGCAAAATAATAGTGGCCATAT
>CACKXR010000023.1 GCA_902604175.1 uncultured Pelagibacteraceae bacterium | reverse complement strand
CAGAGAGCCACATTAGCTTTCATACTTTTCCAGAAAAAGGTATTATTAGCTTCGATTTTTTTACATGTGGGAAAATAAATCCGTCTGTGGCTTTAGAAATTATTAAAAAAGAATTTGAACATACAAGAATAGTTAAAAAAGAGTTTAATAGAGATACCAAGTCTCTTTATCCTGATATTTACAGCTCGCCAGGATTACAAAAATCATATGTAGTAAATAATGTTTTAGAGGATTTTAAATCAAAAGTAGGTCAACATATTGAAATTCTGGAGTTAGAGCAATTTGGAAAATCTCTTTTTATTGATGGTGAAATTCAAGTAGCAACCACTGACGAACATTTATATAGCTCAACATTTGTAGGAGCAGGTTTAAGTTTAAACAAAAACAATGAGAGAGCAGCTATTATTGGTGGAGGGGATGGAGGCGTTGCAAGAGAATGTATATCAAAAAAATTTAATTTTATTGATTGGTATGAATTAGATCCAGAGGTCGTTGATGTATGCAATAAACATCTTGGAGATATAGGAAAAAATGCAACTGAAAAAAATTCTGTTAAGTGTGTTTGGGGAGATGCTTTCGAAAGCATAAAGTCTGTAAGTGACGATACTTACGATCATATTTATGTTGATTTAAATGATGACCAATTCTGCATTAATTTAGCATCAAATAATATGGACTCGTTGGTAAGAATTTTAAAACCAAAAGGTGTTATTACTGCACAAGTTGGCAGCCAAGATAAAAAACCACAACAGGTTGAAAATTGGTTAAATGTTTTTAATCAAAATTTTGGAAACACAAAATTATCAAGAGTATACATACCAAGTTTTGATTGTTCATGGAATTTCTCTTCTTCAATAAACCATTGATTTTTCTTTTTAATTATTAAATTTTATGAAATAATCTTTAAAATTTTTGGAGGAAAAAAAATGAAAAAACTAAAAGTATTAGGACTTGGTATATTAATATCATCATTTCTAACAATTTCTTCTATAGCAGATCAAATTAAAATAGGAACTGAAGGTGCATATCCACCTTGGAACTCAAAAGACTCGGCGGGAAATTTGATTGGCTTTGAAGTCGAATTAGCAAATGAATTATGCAAAATTATGAAACATGATTGCACTATTGTAGAGCAAGACTGGGATGGAATGATACCAGCTTTAGTCTCAAGAAAATTTGATGCCATCATGGCTGGAATGTCAATAACTGGTGAGAGAATGAAAACAATAAACTTTTCTCAAGGTTATGCAGATGAAGTTGCATCGTTAGCTGTTATGAAAGGATCGAAAAACGAAGGCCTTAAAACAATGTCAGCTATAAATTTATCTAATGTAAGTGCTGATGAAAAAGCAACTCTAGATGTTTTGACCAAAGCATTTAAAGGTAAAACTATTGGTGTACAAACAGCAACAATTCACCAAAACTTTTTAGAATCTGGTTTAATGGGTAATATAAAAATTAGAACTTATAAAACTCAAGATGAAGTAAACTTAGATTTATCTGCTGGTAGAATAGATGCAGCACTAGCCGCAGCGGTTGCTTTTACTGATTATGCAGAAAAATCTGGTAAAGGAGTTGTATTAACTGGACCAACATTTGCAGGTGGAGATTTTGGTAATGGTGTTGGTGTAGGTATTAGAAAAGGTGACTCTAAACTTTTAAATGATTTTAATGCAGCAATTGATAAAGCTAGAGATGATGGAATTATCAGTAAGCTTGCTATAAAACATTTTGGTTTTGACGCTTCTATGTAATAAATTATTTATGGGTGGCTATAATTAGCCACCTATATTATGGAACTTCTATATTTTGGTGATAAAGGTTGGGGAGACGAGTTATTCTTTGCAACTTTAATGACAATTGCGGTTTCAATAACCGCAATGATAATAGGCTTTATATTTGCTGCTTTATTTACTCCATTAAAATTATCTAATAACAAAATTTTAAACATAATTGGTAATGCCTACACTACAGTTATTAGAGGTGTACCAGAGCTTCTTGTAATTTATTTATTTTTCTTTGGTGGAAGTGGAGCAATTATGTTTGTTGCTTCAATATTTGGTTATAATGATTATATCGAAATTAACGCTTTTTTAACTGGTTCATTTTCAATAGGGATAATATCGGGAGCATACTCGACTGAAGTATTTAGAGGAGCACTTCAATCAATTGATAATGGTCAGTTTGAAGCTGCAAAAGTTTTAGGATTTAACAAATATATTTACTTCTTTAAAATTATTTTGCCTCAAATGCTAAGACTAGCAATTCCAAACTTAAGCAATGTTTGGCAAATTACTTTAAAAGATACGTCATTAATTTCTGTTACAGGACTTGTTGAAATTATGAGACAATCCTATATTGCAGCTGGCTCAACAAGAGATCCTTTGTTCTTTTATAGCTTTGCAGCAGTTTTGTATCTCTTGCTTACTTATCTGAGTATGAAAATTATTAATAGGTTAGAGATTAAATATAGTAGGGGGTATTAATGGATTTTGATTTAATGTTCACTAGTTTTCCTAAACTTTTAGGAGCAACAGCTGTAACTCTAAAATTATTATTTGCTTCATTATTCTTTGGATTAATCATAGGGCTTTTATTTGCAATATTGAGATTAAATAAAAATATTTTTATAAATAAATTTGCTTATGGGTATTCTTATGTCTTTAGAGGAACTCCACTATTGGTTCAAATTTTCATAATTTATTTTGGATTAGGCCAAATTGAATATTTAAGATCAACATTTTTATGGGTTATTTTAAAAGAACCATATTGGTGTGCAATTATAGCTTTCACATTAAATACAGGCGCCTATACATCCGAAATATTAAGATCTGCATTTCAAACCATTAAACCGGGTATTATTGAAGCTTCTAAAAGTTTGGGAGTATCAAATAAAATTATTTTTTTTAAGATACAAATTCCAATTGCTATAAGACAATCTTTACCTGCATATGGAAATGAAATTATATTAATGATGAAGGGCACATCTCTAGCAAGCACAGTAACTCTCATGGATTTGACTGGCGTAGCAAAATATATAATTTCAACAACATTTAAACCAATAGAAGTTTTTATTGTTGCAGGTGGAATATACTTATTTATGACTTTTATTGTTCACAATATAATTAAATTTTTAGAAAAGAAATATTATTTTAATAGTTAGTGTATTCTTTGATTTCTTTGATTTTAGATCCAGTATGATTATTTATTTCCAGCTTAATTTTTGCTCTTTTATCATTTAAAAAATGAACATCCCTCGAGAGTTTAATAAATTTATCTGCAAAATTTTGATCTTTTTCACACTGTCTTTTTTCATCTTCAATCACCCAAAGTTTTAAATTGACGTCTTTTAATGAAGAAAAAAGACTAGTTAGTTTTTCATTAGATTTAACATTTTTATTTAATTGATTTTTAAGGATTGAATATTCTTTTTTGATAAATTTAAGTTTTTCAAGATCTTTAATTTTATCTTTTTTGATTTCTAAAATTGAAATTTTATCTAACAATTCACCAACAGATACTTCAATCACAATTTTATTCATAAATAATTATACTATGTTAAGTTGTTTTAAATATGGCTAATATTTTAATTATTAAACATGGCTCATTAGGAGATATAGCTCAAGCTAGTGGAGCAATTCAAGATATTTCTGAAAATCATCCAGATAATCAAATTCACTTATTAACAACAAAACCTTATTATGATCTTTTTAAAAAAAATCCCAATGTTTCAAATATTATTTTAGATAATAGATTATCAAGATTTAATTTAATTTATTTATATTCACTAATGAAAGAAATTAAAAAATATAATTTTCTAAAAGTTTTTGATCTTCAAAATTCAACTAGAACTTCATTTTATAAAAAAATTCTATTTCCTAAAGTTGGTAAAGAAATATGGTCATCAACTGAAACCACTTTACCAAAAGGGACTACTAAGCAGGAGTTTGACAAAGGCTCTGTCTTAGAAAGGTTTGATTATCAACTTAAATGTACTGGAATTAATACTTCTCATACAACTAAACCTGATTTTTCGTGGAGTGTAACTGAGATTTCTAAAATAAAGAATGATTATGAACTTAATAATTATATTGTTCTTTTTCCTTTTTGCTCTCCTCATTTAACTTCAAAGAAATGGCCTTATTACAATGAATTAATTTCTATGATTAATGAAAAACTAGGAGATAAATTTAAAGTAGTTATAGCACCTGGGCCAGGTGAAATTAAAGAAGCACCAAGTATTAATGCACTTTGTGTTTTAGATAAAGGTAAAGCTCTCGATGTTTCTCAGTTAGCAGCACTGATCAAAGGTAGCTCTTTCGTTGTCGCTAATGATACGGGCCCTGCTCATATGACAGCTCATTTAGGAATAAAAGGAGTTGCTTTATTTGGAGCCCACACAACGGCCCAGAAAGTAAGTATAGAGAGAGAAAATTTTAAAGCTATTCAAGTAAATGATTTATCAAAATTATCTGCCAAAAAAGTGTTCGAAAAATTTAATTTGCTTTTGCATTCAAATAGTTATTAATTCACGTGGATGAGTTTTATTGTTGTAATACCTGCTAGGTATAAATCTGAGAGATTACCTGGAAAACCACTAGCTAATATTGGTGGCTTACCTATGATTGTAAGAACATACAATCAATGTAAAAGTGTAGTTAGTGAAGATAAGATAATTGTAGCTACTGATAGTTCAAAAATAATAAAAGTTTGTAAAAGTTATAAAATTAATTCAATATTAACATCTTCTAAATGTTTAACAGGTACTGATAGAGTTGCAGAAGTAGCAAAAAAAATAAATTGTAAATTTTATATAAATGTTCAAGGTGATGAACCATTTTTTAATCCTCTTGATTTAAAAAAATTAATTCAAGCAGCAAAAAAAAATCCAAAAGAAATATATAATGGGTATACAGAAATAAAAGATAAAGAATTATTTTTTAATGCAACAATTCCAAAATTAGTTTTTGATAAAAAAAATTATTTACTTTATATGTCTAGATCCCCTATTCCAGCCAACAAAAAATATGATTTTCAACAAGCTTGGAGACAAGTTTGCGCATATTCATATCCCAAAAAAGCTTTAATTGATTTTGCAAAAAATAAAAAAAAAACCCCTATAGAATTTTATGAAGATATTGAAATTCTAAGATTTTTAGAATTTGGATTTAAAGTTAAAATGATCAAAATGTCTAATAAATCTTTGTCTATAGATACAGAAAATGATTTAGATAAAGCTGAAATTTACCTTAAATTTAAAAAACTTTAAGAAATTTAAAACTCATTTAAAATATTATATTTTTAAAATTAACACTAGGTTATGAAGTAACTATAGAAAGAGAAAATTTAAATTTATTTAAGTAAATGATTTATGTTATCTGCTGAATAAGCATTTTAGAGATTTGGAAGATCTTTTAGTGAAAGTTAATTACAATATTATAGTAAACTTTTTTTAACAAAAACATTTCCAGACATTATAAGTCTTGCATTTCTGGTTGTAGTAATTTTTATGTCATCAATCATCTCATTTTTATATTTAACTTCATAAACAATTTTTAATAAACCAGAGGGGTGTTCAAGAGTGAAAGGTCCACTTTCAGAAAAGTTACTATAGAACTCTGAACAAACAGTATTTTGTGATTTGCACGCAGCTAGTAAGGCCATTGATCCTGTAACTGCATAAGCTGGATGACAATTCCATGGCATAAAATATCTCGAGCTTATATCGGCTGATTTGGAGCTATTTACAATTGCAGTTTTAGGAATTACAGAATTTGTTACATCACCTAAGCCAACTTTTTTAGCAATCTTTATTCTTATAGAATCCATCTTATTTATAAGATTTTTATCATTATCTAATTTCTCAAAAGTTTCATTGTCCTTTAATCCTAATTCAGAACTTTTAAAGATTACCATTGGAACAGCACAATCTATAAGAGTAAAATTAATTCCATCAATTTGATTCATAGAATTACCAGTGGGAAATAATTTTTTTGTTTGAGAGCCAATAATATTTAAAAATTTTAATTTTATTGGTGAGCCAGGAACAGGAACTCCATCTATAAAACAATCGCCCTCATATTGTATTACTTTGTTTGGTGTTTTAACTATTTGTTCTATTTTCATACCAGTATTTTTATCTCTCACAATTACAGAGGTTTCTCCGTCTTTTACATCAACCAATCCTTTTTCAATTGCATAAGGTCCAACTCCAACCAAGATATTTCCACATGAGGGTTTAGTATCTACGATTGGTTCATCAATTTTGACTTGGGCAAAATAATAATCAACATCAATTCCGTCCTCCTTCGACTTATCTATAATAGCTACTTTACTTTTGACTGGTTCAGCACCACCTAATCCATCAATTTGTCTAATATCAGGTGAGCCCATGACTGCTAGCAGAATTTTATCTCTTTTTGATGTATTCTCAGGTAAATCTTTTTTTAAAAAATAAGGCCCTCTTGAAGTACCTCCTCTCATAAACATACAAGGTATTTTAATTTGGTCACTCATTATAAAATTTTTTAATACAAAAAATGATCAAAGTACATCAAATATATAAAGTGTCAGTAATTTGTTGGAATATTTAATGCCAAAAATTACTATTGAAAGTTACGAAAAATACATCTAACTTTTTCTATATTTAAATTAATAACAGGGGATAATAAATGTTAAAAAAAATACTAGCAGTTTTAGCTGCCTCGTTGTTTTCAGTCACTTCTGCGTTAGCAGTAGATTATTCTGGAAAGACTGTAACTATGTGGATACCATTTAAAGCAGGTGGTGGTTCTGATACGTGGGCTAGAGCAATCGGACCTGCGTTTAGCGCAAATTTACCAGGTAATCCTACAGTCGTAGTAAAAAATGTAACTGATGGAAAAGCTATCGGTGCATCAAACAAATATTTTGCTGAACATGGAAAAGATAAAGATGGTATGGTTGTATTCGGAACGTCTGGATCAGTTCAAATGCCATTTATCTTTAAAGACGAAAGAGTAAGATATAACTATAAAAATATGGTTCCAATTTTTGCAAGTGGTACAGGCGGAGTTGTTTATGTTAGAAAAGAAATGGGAGTAACTGATATAATAAAAGACTTCGATAAATTTAAAAGTTCTAAACTTGTTTATGGGTCTCAAGGAAAAACTTCTTTAGATGCTGTTCCAATTTTAGCGTTCGATATGATGGGTGTAGACGTAAATGTTGTTTATGGCATGAAAGGAAGAAAAGCAGGAAGAGCAGCAATCCTACGTGGTGAAACAACAGTTGACTATCAAACTACAGCATCATACTTAAAACATGTAAGACCTTTAGTTGAAAAAGGAGAAATGGTTCCAATAATGACTTGGGGAGCACCAGTTGGTGGTAAAGTTGAGAGAGATCCTAACTTTCCAGATCTTCCAGCATTTCCAGAAGTTTATGAAGCTGTAACTGGAAATAAATTTAAAGGAACAGAGGCTAAATCTTGGACTGCATTATTTTATGCCGGATTTGCAACGCAAAAATATGTTATGCTTCCAAAATCAGCTAAAAAAGATGTAGTTAAAGCTTGGCAGAATGCAGCAGCAGCAATTGTTAACGATCCTGCAGCCATGAAAGTTTTAAACAAAAAACTTGGTAAGTATGATCAAGTTACTGGTTCTAAAGCTTTAAAATCTGCACTAAAAAAAGCTACTTCTATAGATAGTAAGTCTGAAAAATTCTTACAATCGTGGAAAGATACCAAATAATAGCTTAATACAATTATTTAAAAAAAGGGGGCATGGCCCCCTTTTTTTTTATATGATATAAAAATTATGTTTGAGGCACTATTTGCTGCACTTGCTACTATTGTTTCAGGTCCGTCAATATTTTTTTTAATTCTTGGTGTTTTAATTGGTTTAGTGGTTGGGGTTATCCCTGGATTTGGTGGAACTGTAGGATTATCATTGTTGCTTCCATTTGTTTTTGGAATGGAACCAGTTTCTGGAATTGCAATGATGATGGGGCTATTATCAGTTGTAGCAACCTCTGACACTTTCCCTGCAGTTTTAATTGGAGTTCCTGGTTCAGTATCTGCTCAAGCAACTGTTATGGACGGCTTTCCTCTAGCTAAAAAAGGACAGGCAGCAAGAGCATTGTCTGCTGCATTTTTTTCGTCTTTGTTTGGAGGACTTTTTGGAGCAGTTCTACTCACCATGGTTATTCAAATTGCAAAACCTATAATCTTAGCTTTTGGAACTGGTGAAATGTTGATGTTAGCAATTTTTGGAATTTCAGTTGTTGGAACATTAACTGGATCAAGTATTTTT
>CACKXR010000022.1 GCA_902604175.1 uncultured Pelagibacteraceae bacterium | reverse complement strand
GGAAAGTAGATACAGGCTTATGACCAAAGAGGGGGTAAGGAACATTGATGGTTATAACGCAAAACATAAACTGCCGATGCCTTATATAGTTGTAGTGGTTGATGAAATGTCTGACTTGATGTTGGTGGCAGGAAAAGAAATCGAAAATTATATTCAAAAACTTTCGCAAATGGCAAGAGCAGCTGGAATTCATATTATTATGGCAACGCAAAGACCCAGTGTCGATGTAATTACGGGAACTATTAAAGCAAATTTTCCAACTAGAATATCATTTCAAGTTACCTCAAAAATTGATAGTAGGACAATTCTTGGGGAACAAGGTGCAGAACAATTACTTGGTAAAGGTGATATGCTTTATATGTCTTCTGCTAATCGCATTGTGAGGATTCATGCTCCTTTTGTTTCAGATAATGAAATAGAAAAAATTAATAATTTTTTAAGATCACAAGCAGAACCAGATTACGTAGACGAAATATTAAATTTTGCAGATGAAAAAGAAATTGGAGATAGTAGTAATCAAGGGGATAAAGATGAGCTTTATGAACAAGCTTTAGAAATAATTAGATCAGAGAGAAAAGCTTCCACTTCTTTTTTGCAAAGAAAACTACAAATAGGATACAATAGAGCTGCAAGAATTATTGATATGATGGAAGCCGATGGCATAATTAGCAAAGCTAATCATGTTGGCAAGAGAGATGTTCTTTAATGTTAAAGTATTTATTTATATTTTTTATTTTATTTTTCATCACAAATAGCAATGCAAATAATAAAGATAAAATTATCGAAAATTTAAATCAAACCAGAAATCTAGACTTTAATTTTGAACAAAATATTAATGGAAAAATTGAAAATGGAAATTGTACAATTGAATATCCAAAAAAAATATTTTGTGAATATGCTAAGAGTAATAATAAAATTTTAGTCTCAAATGGTAAATCCTTAGTGATTAAAACTATTAGTAGTTACTACCGATATCCACTTAAGAAAACTCCTCTTAACTTTATTCTTGATAAAAATTTTTTAATTAGAAAAATAGAAGCTTTGGAAGAAAGAATTGTCGATGGATCTTATATCAATTATGCAATCAAAGAAAATGATAACGAAATTAATGTTTTTTTCAGTAATAAAACCTTTGATTTAATTGGATGGCAAAATACAGATGTCTACCAAAACTTTAATATTACTTTTCTTTCATCAATTCAAAAAAATAGAATAATAGCAAAAAATTTGTTTAAACTTCCAGATCAGGATTAAATATTTATAATTTCAGTTTTGAATATCTTCATTCCTCTCGTCATGTAATTATTTAAAGCATTCTTATGATCTAACGTGCATGTGTGAACCCAAACTCTATTAATCTTATTTTTAAAAGATATCTTAATAGCTTCTGATAACAAATATGATCCAAGTTTTTTATTATGATATTCCTCTAGAATACCTAAATAAGCTATTTCGACTTCTTTTTTCTTTTGATGATGAATTAATTCAAAAAAACCAACCAAATCATCTTTAAATTTTAAAATGTATGTTTTAACATTTTTACTTTTGACATAATCTATCCATCGCTCTTCGGTCCAAATTAATCTATCCACCCACTTGTGTTTTTTACCAATGTTTTTATAAAAAAATTTATTTAGCTGAAAATTAATTGGATCTAACAAATTTAAAGAGTAGTCATCAGAGGGCTTAGACCCTTGATTAAGATCTTTAAGAGAATTGATTTCTAAGTAATTTCTTTTTACTTCTTGTATCACTCAACCATTTTTCCAACTTTTTCCCCTCCAAAGAGATGAAAATGTAAATGAGGAACCTCTTGACCACCATGTTCATTGATATTAGCTAAAGCTCGATAACCTTTGCCTACTTCTGTTGAAATACCAAGCTTTTTTGCAACAATATTTATACCTTTTAACAAACCCACCATCTCCTCAGATGAAGCATTTAAACTAAAATCATCTAAATCAATATATTTCCCTTTTGGAATTACTAAGGCGTGAATTTTTTTTTGTGGATTAATATCATGAAAGGACAAAACAAACTCATCTTCATAAATTTTATTACAAGGTATCTCTCCTCTTAAAATTTTAGCAAAAATATTACTATCGTCGTAGGCCATTTTTTATTTCCTTCTATTGTTCAATTCTTTCATCACCTCTTCAATTTTTATTCCACTTTTTTCAAGATACATAATTAGATGATAAAGAACATCTGCAGCTTCGTGAATTTTATTTGTTTCTTGTTCTACAGCTTCAATTAACTCATTGATCTCTTCTAAAACTTTTTCTTTTGCTAAGGATTTATCCTCTAAAAGCTTATTAGTATATGAGCCTTCAACAGGATTAGTTTTTCTTTCTCTTGCAAGAGTTACGAGATCCTCTAAAATTTTTAACATATCAAATCCTAACAGGTATATCTTTTGAAGCCAAATATTGCTTAGCTTCATTAACTGAATAAGTACCATAATGAAATATAGATGCTGCCAAAACAGCGCTTGCACCTGATTTTATACCATCTACTAAGTGATCTAAAGTTCCAACTCCACCAGATGCTATCACTGGAATATTCACAGCTGAAGATATTTTTTGCATTAGCTCGATATCATATCCAGACTGAGTTCCATCTTTATCCATAGAAGTAACTAATAGCTCCCCAGCCCCACACTTCTCCATTTTTGAGGCAAATTCCAAAGCATTTATGCCAGTAGAATTTCTTCCTCCATGAGTATAAATTTCCCATCCAGCATTGTTTCTCTTTGCATCAATTGCAACCACAATACATTGTGAACCAAACTTTCTTGAACTATCCTCAACCACTTTTGCGTTTTGAACTGCAGCAGTATTAATTGACACTTTATCTGCTCCACAATTAAGTAGTTTATTAATATCTTCAACACTTCTAATACCTCCTCCAACGGTTAATGGTACAAAACATTTCTTAGAAGTTTTATCTACAACATCGTAAATTGTATCTCTATTTTCATTTGAAGCAGTGATATCTAAAAAGCAAATTTCATCTGCTCCACCATCTGAATAGATTTTAGCTTGCTCAACAGGGTCTCCAGCATCTTTTAAATCCACAAAATTAATACCCTTCACCACACGACCATTTTTAACATCCAAACAAGGTATTATTCTATTTTTAAGCATCCAATTCCTTAACTAATTCATCCAAATTAATATCACCATCATATATAGCTTTACCAACTATAATGCCTTCAATGTTATTATTATTTAATTCTTTGGCCTTTTTAATATCATCTATTGAAGAAACTCCACCAGATATAATTACTGGACAATTAGAAGTATCAGCAACTTTCTCAGTCTCCTCAAAATTAGGACTTTGTTTCATTCCATCTCTGTTGATATCAGTATAAATTAATCTACTAGCGCCAAAGTCATTTACTTCTTTTAAAAAATCCAAAGTTAATTGATTAGAGTTTTCTTTCCAACCAGATACAGATAGATATCCATTTTTAGCATCTAAGCCTAAAGCAATTTGATTTGGAAATTTTTCACATGCCTCTTTTAAAAAAAATTTATTTTTTATAGCAGCACTTCCTAAAATAACTTTTTCAACACCAACATCAGTATATTTCTGAATACTTTCAAAATTTCTTACTCCTCCACCAATTTCAATTTTAAGATCAAATTTACTAACTATTTCCTCAATAATATCTAAATTAACTATTTCACCAGTTAAAGCCCCATCTAAGTCAACTACATGTAAGTTTTTGAAACCATGATCTTTATATTTGCTTGCTTGCTCAACTGGGGACATTTTATATTCAGTTTTATTATCAAAGTCTCCTTTAATTAACCTCACACACTTTTTATCTTTAATATCTATTGCTGGGAATATTTTCATTTTATAAATTAATAAAGTTATCAATTATTTTAAGCCCAGTTTTGTCGCTCTTCTCTGGGTGAAACTGTGTTCCAAAAATATTTTCTTTTTCAATAGAACAGACAATACTAGATGAATAATCTGTAGTTGCTGATACTACACTCATATTATTTGGAACAAGTTCATAACTATGTACGAAATACATGTGAGAGTTATTTTCTATCCCTTTGAAAATTTGGCTATCTTTAACAATGTTAATTTGATTCCAACCAATATGGGGAAGTTTATATTTTCCATTTTGATTATCTATTTTTAATACCTTGCCTGATATCCAACCTAAACCTTTGGTTTCTATTTCTTCATAGCCAACGTCCGCGAACATTTGCAATCCAACACAAATCCCAAGGAGTGGTTTTTTATTATTTATCGCAAAATCATTTAATGTATCAACCAAACCACTGATATTGTTTAAAGCATCAACACAACTTTTAAACGAACCCTGCCCTGGTAAAACAACTTTATCTGAAGATTTAATTTTATTTAAATCTGCAGTTACCTCTATATTTACCTTATTTTTAGCAACTTCCTTAAATGAATTTATTACTGAACTTATATTGCCGGAGTTATAATCAACAATTGTGACATTCATTAAACTTATAATGAGCCTTTAGTTGATGGGATACTTTTTTTATTTCTAGGATCCATCTCTAAAGCATCTCTTAAAGATCTTGCTAAACCTTTATAACAAGACTCAATAATGTGGTGACTATTGTCCCCATAAATATTTTCAACGTGTAAAGTAATACCCGCAGATTGCGAAAAAGCTTGGAACCATTCTTTGAATAATTCAGTATCCATTTCTCCAAGTTTCTCAACTTTTAATTTAACTTTCCAAATCAAATAAGGTCTGTTTGACACATCAATTGCTACTCTGGTTAAAGTTTCGTCCATTGGAATAACCCTATGAGCATAACGTTTTATACCAACAAATTTTTTAGCAGCTTTTTTTAAAGCTTCACCAATTGCAATACCTGTATCTTCAGTAGTATGATGAAGATCAATGTGTGTATCTCCTTTAGCTTTTACTTTTAAATCAATTAGTGAGTGTTTTGATAATTGCTCTAACATATGATCTAAAAAACCAATTCCAGTATCAATTTTGTACTGACCCTTACCATCAATGTTAACTTCAACACTGATGCTGGTTTCTTTTGTTTTACGAGATACTTTTCCTTTTCTAGCCATATGTTTTAGAGGTATACAAGCATAATTGCACTATATCAACGTTAGTATGGCTACTTGAAGTATCAAAAATAGTTACCATTTATTGATTATGACAACAATTGTACTAGTTAGAAAAAATAATGAAGTAGTAGTTGCTGGTGATGGACAAGTTAGTATGGGAAATACAGTTGTAAAAAGCACTGCTTCAAAAGTTAGAAAAATCGAAAAAAGAGATGTTGTTGCTGGATTTGCAGGATCAACTGCGGATGCGTTAACTTTATTTGAAAGATTAGAAGGTAAGCTTGAAAAACATGCGGGTAATTTATCAAGAGCTGCTGTTGAGTTGGCAAAAGACTGGCGAACAGATAAATATTTGAGAAGACTGGAGGCACTGATGGCTGTCGGTGATATGAGTAATAGTTATATAATTTCAGGAACAGGAGATGTTTTAGAGCCTGAAGGTGATGTAATTGGAATTGGTTCAGGTGGAAATTATGCATTAGCTGCAGGAAAAGTTTTAATAGAAGGTGAAATGTCCGCGGAAGAAGTTGCAAAAAAAGCAATTAAGGTTGCAGCTGATATATGCGTATTTACAAATAATAATGTTAAGGTTGAAAAAATATAATGGATAATTCTAACGTTACGCCCTTACATCCCAAAGAACAAAATAAAAAAGAAAAAGCATCTTTAGTTAGTTCTCTCTCTCCAAGAGAAATAGTCTCAGAACTTGACAGGTTTGTTGTTGGTCAAAATAAAGCTAAAAAAGCTGTAGCGGTTGCATTAAGAAATAGATGGCGAAGACAAGCGTTAAAAGGTGAAATGAAAAATGAAGTTTTACCAAAAAATATTTTAATGATTGGCCCAACAGGTGTTGGAAAAACTGAGATTTCAAGAAGACTGTCAAAACTAGCTGAGGCACCTTTTGTTAAAGTCGAGGCAACTAGATTTACTGAAGTTGGTTATGTTGGAAGAGATGTAGAACAAATTGTTAGAGATTTAATTGAAATTGCTATTGCAATGGAAAAAGTAAAAAAAAGAAAAGAAGTTTTTGCTCAAGCTCAAAAAGCAGCGGAAGAAAAAGTTTTAGATGCATTGGTAGGTAAAAAAGCGAGTTTAGCTACAAGAGAAAGTTTTAGGAAAAGACTAAGAAATGGCGATTTAGACGACAATGAGATCGAAATTTCTGTCAGTGATAGCGGATCAGGAGCATCATTTGAAATTCCTGGAATGCCTGGTGCTAATGTTGGAATGATCAATATTAGTGAAATGATTGGTAAATCCATGGGCAATAAAGAAAAGAAAAAAAGAATGACAGTGAAAGAGTCTCACGAAATTTTAATCAACGACGAATCAGATAAATTAATTGAACAAGATAAAATTGTAAAAGCTGCTAAACTTTCAACTGAAAACAATGGAATAGTTTTTTTAGATGAAATAGACAAAATTTCAGCAAGAACGGATAGAGTTGGCGGTGATGTGTCTCGTGAGGGTGTTCAAAGAGATTTGTTACCTCTAATTGAAGGAACAACTGTAAATACCAAACACGGACCGATTAAAACTGATCATATTTTATTTATCGCTTCAGGTGCTTTTCAGCTAGCTAAGCCATCAGATCTTCTTCCAGAACTTCAGGGAAGACTACCCATTAGAGTAGAGTTAGAAGCATTAACTAGTGAGGATTTCAAAAGAATTTTAAGAGAGCCAGATTTCAGTTTAATCAAACAATACGTAGCTTTATTAAAAACTGAGAATGTAGATCTCGAGTTTTCAGATGATGGAATTGATACCATTGCAAACATTGCCTCAGAAGTGAATACAACTGTAGAAAATATTGGTGCCAGAAGATTACATACAATAATCGAAAAAATTTTAGATGAGATTAGTTTCACAGCTACTGATCGTGCAGGTGAAAAAATTATAATCAACAAAGATTATATTGATAAAAACCTAGATAGTTTAGTTAAAGATACTGATCTTTCAAAATTTATTTTATAATTTTATTTTTTTTTAAAAAAATATAAAAAGCACCATTTCCTCCATCTTCAATACTTGCATCTTTAATTTCGTTAATAATACTCATTAATCCTTTATTATTTTCTATAAATTCTGGAACTGAATATTTCAATATGCTTAAATTTTTAGATACATAAGGATCTTTCTCATTTTGTGAATGTAGTCCTTTACCTGTAACCACAACTAACTTATTTATTTTTTCCTTGTAAGATTGATATATAAAATTCTCAATTGTCTTATTTGCTTCCTCAAGAGTATAGCCATGAAGATCTATTGACTTTACCTTAAAAAACTTTTGTCTCGAAGATTTGAAGTCTTTGTTAGGAAGCTTTTCATCACTAGAAATAAAGGCTTCCCAGTCCCTTTTGTCTTTTTCTGAAATATCGTTACTCAATTAAGTTAATGTATTCACCAACTGCCAATTAGGATTTGCAGAGGTTGTATCTCTTGAGAACACCCATGTGTCATAAATTTTTTTAATTTTTTCTGGATCGCCAGAGACAATTTTTTTCTCTTTATCTCTTATACAAGTTATTACCTCAGCAATAAAATCGACAGTAACGTTTAAAATATTACCAATTTTTTTATGTTCTTTAATCTCTGCAGAGTTAATTCCTATAAAAGTGATTTCGGCAAAATGGCCTCTTGAGCTTCTTTGTTTAAGTGCTTCGTTAAATTGAGAATATATCTGGCCATTTAACAATGGTCTGCATGTAGTAATTTTATTATCGTTATCACTAAAATCAGTGATGATAGTTTCGTATGCAATTTTTGCACCTTTTAAAAATTCTTCTTGTGCAGCTGTATCAAATATATCATTTGATTTTAATGGTTGTTCTACTTTAATATTTTTTAGTACCTCTTTGAATTGAGCTGGAGTTTTGCCTTCGAAACCAGTTCTTTTACCTAAGATTCCTCTTAATCTTAAAAAAATAAACCCAGCAATCATTGCTAACAAGATTATATCGATGTACTCAAAACTATAATTCATGGTTAGATAGTAATTACTATGTTGATTAATTTCAACCAGCAATTTAGATTAAGGACAAATGAACCCAATTTTATTAGCTATTATTTTAGTCCCAGTTGTCGAAATCTATCTTTTGATAAAAATTGGTTCGCAAATAGGTGCAATCAGTACTATTATTTTAATTTTCACAACTGCTATCATTGGAGTTTATTACGCTAAATACGAAGGTCTCAATACTCTTAAGTCAGGCTTTGCTCAGATAAGCAGAAATGAAACTCCAGCTTATGAAGTAATTTCAGGTGCAGCTATCGCATTTGCAGCTTTACTCTTAATAATACCTGGATTTGCAACAGATACTTTGGGTTTCTTACTAATATTTCCAATCAGTAGAAAAATAATCTTTAATAAACTCGCTAAAAAATTTAAGCCTAAAAAAAATAAGGAAAATAATTATATCGATGGAGATTATGAGGATATAGAGGAAGACAATGACAGAAAAATTTAAAATACTTGGTAAGTTTATAAAAGATTTATCAAGTGAAACTCCTGATGTTGAAACTTATTTAGTTGTAAGAGAGCGTATTGGAAGTTATCAGCTTACTATTGATATAAATTCTAAACAGTATTGATGCAATCTATGACATTAAAAAACAAAATGATTGAAGTCAATACAACATTCAAATTTGTTGACAAAGAACAAAGTAAAAAAAAATCACATTTTGAAATGATCTATGCAACCATAATAAAAGTTGATCAGGATGTAAAA
>CACKXR010000021.1 GCA_902604175.1 uncultured Pelagibacteraceae bacterium | reverse complement strand
CCTTTCATTCATAACCAAGGGTCTTTCAACAACTGCTCTACCAAAGCTAAAAATAAAATTACTAAAATTCATTTTAGAAGCTTTGCTAATCGAAAGTCGTGCTGGAAATTTAAAAATATTTTAAGATTTAAGTTTAATAAATTTTCTAACAAAAAATTAACTATTAGAACAAATATTCGAGGAACTAAAATTCAATATTTTTATGGAGATAATAAATGAGTAACGAAAGAGATTTCAAAAATAAAATAAAAGCTAATTCATCTCTATTTACAAATTTTGTAAAAAATGCGGTTAGCGCATCACCTAAAGTCCAAAATAACTTTCTAGATGTATCAGCTCAAGTTGCTCGTACGGTTCAAAAGATAATCGAAGATGCTAATTTACTAATTGATCTAGAGTACAAGGGAAAAGACTTTTGGACGGAAAATCGTTGTAAAACATCATGTTTCGTTGACGGTGGTGTTGATAAAACATCTATCATCAGTAGTGCTCCATTAAGTATTAGAACCGGAAGTTATATCGTCAAACCGGATGCCGCAGATAAAAATAGAGAATTCTTTGAGGAAAGTATGGTTTTCCTAGGTGATTTATATGACCCTAAAAACGAACTTTACGATCTTGCAGATGATGATTTTGAGGAAGATCAGATGCTTAATAAGAAAAAAGATGGTGCTAGAATAATTTTTGAAGCAGTTACAATTGTTAAACACATCTTACTTAATAGAAAATTTGATTATTGCTTCTTACATGGTCCTATTGAAGCAACTGTAATGCCATTTACAGTTATGGGTTTTCCAACTTTTACAAAATTTGCTGTAGAAAATATGTTACCTTTCTACAATAAAAATAGACTTAATCCAGAAGCTAGACATTTTGTAAATGTATATCTTGAAGCTCTTAATAATATCAAAAAAAGTAAATTTCCAATTTATGGTATAGTTGAAACATCTGCTTCTGCACCTTACATAAAAAATCTTTTATACAGCTATAAAACCAAGGGAGTTATCTCAGAAAAGGATTTTAAAAATACTTTAGCAACAATAAAAAAATATAAAATTACCGACTCTCACTTGCTTGAAATTATATTAAAAAGTGGTCAAGCACTTAAACCTCTAGAAGTTAAAAAACAGATACAAGGATTTAGTGTTACATCTGGGTCTGCTTGGGAAAATAAGATGGACTCATTTCCTACAGTTCATCTTGGTTACATAAAAGTAAATGATCATTCTTCACCAATAAGAATTGAGTCTTTAAATCAACCAAAAAATTTAATTCAGGATTATGAATATATTTTAGCAACAGCAAGATTATTACCAAATTATGGTTTTCCTGTAGGTCTTAATATTGTTGATAAGTTTGCAAAAATACCAAACTGGATGAGTAAGGCCTCAAGGAGATATTATGCAACTCATTTATTAAAACAAGCAATCAGAGGTAAAGATCAAAATACTATTAGTTTAGCAGTTAAAATTTTATCAAAAAAAGTAAGGTCTTGGAAAAATAGACCATTAGGAGGATTAGCAAGATAATGAATACAAAAAAATGGATATCTATTGGAACAGTTTTAGGTGAAACCAACATTGATCACTTTTACTTTAGCTTAAAAAACTATAAGGCTAAGAAAGGAGATATTATAACAACGGAGTCTAAAATTCCTTCAAGCGAAGGCAATGTTGTTCCAGTTACAGTTTGGGGTAAAATTTCCACAATTGAAAGTTCAAATGCTTTCTTTCCAACAGAAGCTGCTCAAGAATTAACTAACGAAGGTATCGATATTAGAGATACTATCTTACCAAACACAAGGGATGAGCTGATATGCAAAGTAATAATTTTAGGTTTTACTTTAAAAGATAATCTAAAACTGATGCCTTTGAACTATCCAGTAAGGCCTGCAGCACCAGTGAGCTATCCATCTAGTGAAGATGTTGAGGCTTTACTAATATCAGATTTAGACTCAGAACATCCTTTGTTCATTGGCAGCTTATTAGCAAGAGACGCTGTAAAAATAAGAATTGATGCTGATAATTTAGTTTCACGTCATGTATCTATTTTTGGAATGTCAGGTTCTGGAAAAACAGTAATGGTTCGAAGGATTATGGATGAATTATTAAGAAAAAAATATCCAATGTTAGTTCTCGATATTCATGGTGACTACTTAGGTTTTATTCAAAAACAAAAAAAATTATATCCAAAAAATGAAGTAAAATTATTTTATCCTAACTTATCTGTAAGTTCAGAAGATAAAGAGATTATCTATACTTTAATTGACAAACTTGGTAACTCTTTAACCGACCCTCAAAAAGATTTTTTAAGCTCATTATTAGAAAAAGTTAAATACGAAGGGGGAAGCTTACTTAAATATATTGAATTATTAGTTAGAAAAGCAAGAGAGTTTGCTAAAGATCCTACAAAGTTTTCAAAAAGTGTCAGACCAGCTTCTATGTATGTTGTGGTTAGAAGTCTTGGACAAGTAGTTAAAAAACTTAAAAATATGGAACAAACCAACTTCAGACATAGACAGAAAATGAGTAAACTAAAATTTGAGGAATTACCTGATGCAGCAACTGAGCCTGAAAAAATTATCAACAAGGGCCAATTAAGTATTTTATATTTGAAAGGGTATGAAAATCTCCCAGCTAGCGCCATTGTTTCAATTTTATTAGAAAATTTATTTAAACACCGACAAGAAGTTGAGGAAGAAATTCCACCTTTCTTAACAATAATTGAAGAAGCTCATAACTTTATTCCTTCAAGATCAGAAGATAAAGATAACCTTCCATCTGTAGAAACGATTAGAAAAGTTATTACAGAAGGTAGAAAATTTGGAACAGGTGTAATGATTATTTCACAAAGACCATCTAGATTAGATGAAACAATCGCTTCACAATGTAATAGTCAAATAGTCTTTAGAATGGTTAATCAAAAAGATCAAAGAGCCACAACAAGAGACTCGGAAACTCTTAGTGTAGATGATTCAAAACAACTTCCTAATCTAGCTAATGGACAAGGTATTATAAGTGGCCAAGTGGTTAACTTTTCTCTTCCTGTTCAAATTAAATTTGATGCTGATTTGATCAATGATGACATTGGTAATGAAAACTTCATCACTGCTGTTGAAAATTGGGATGATAAAGAATCTGTAAAACAAAGAAAAAAATTTGCAAAAGATTTTTCCAATATTACTTCCATAGACAGAAGGAGAGCTAATTGATAACCGGGCCCTTCTTACTTATTGCAATGTTATTTGCTGCAAAAGCAACCCTAATTTTTCAAGCATGTTTAATATTTTACTTTTTTGGAAAAGAAGAAAAAGTTCCTAGTTCAGCCAGAAATATATTCTTCGTATTAGCTAATGCAGGATGTTTATTTTTAGCAAGTGGAATAATTCAAGAAAACTCATTCTTAATTAAATGTGGTATTTTTATCTTAATTGCTCAGGCCTTAATCGATGCTCATTTAATCATATCAAGATATGAGAAAATTAAAAAAATTGAAAAAGAAATAGAAAATGAAAAATCCGATGCAAAAAAATAAATTTTTAGATCAATGTCCTGCCTGTGAGGGTTCTAAAAAAGTAAAAAATGTGAAAACAATCATTCAAATTGGAAAATTTTATCTTGGTAAAGAGGTTATGGAGGAATGCAAACTTTGTTCAGACAAGACTTTAAAACAAGTATTTGAGCTAGATGGAGACACACTTCACTAATGACTAAAATAATTAAAATAGATGACATGGAAATTGAGTTTGAAAAACAAAACCCAGAAAGTTCATGTAAATGGTGCGTGTATGTACGTGTTCGAAAAAAAGATAACGACCGTCTTCTTTTTATGTTCAAAACTAATCATAAACCATACACAAGATTTACATACAACACTGGAAATACTGTGGCAAATTCCTCAAAAACTTTGAAAGATATTTTGGGAAATACAATGGATAGCATTGAAGATCTCAGAAGTTTAGAAAAAGATTTAAAGGAAGAAAAATGAGATACAACGTTTTTTTTGTTTTAATTCTAATTCTTTTATCCATATTAATTAATTATAAAAATTTTTCTTCTGCTGATGAAGTTTGGACTATTAAGAAATATAAAAGACTTGCATATGCAAGGGTGTCTGGCGAAGTTCAACATGGTGATGCATTAAATTTTTTTATTCTTGCTGAAGATAACTGTAATAAAGTTTGGAATACTTTTACTTTTTTAACTTTTGAAAGTCCTGGGGATATCAAACAATTAGTTGATAAACATTTGCCTATCAAATTAAATGGAGAAGAAATAACTGCAAAAGTGACTGATGTAAGTCCTTTTTTGAGAGGTTATAGAGTAATGTTTAGTTTAGGTGCATTTCCAATCAAAGAATATGTTTATTTTCTAAACGAATTTTATACCGCTGAAAAGAAATATGAGATTGAAATAATAGATGGCATTAACTTTAAAGCAGAAAAATATTTTGATATTCCTTTAAACAATTGGAGGCTAGAAAACCTTATTGTATCAATCTCTAAGGCTAATAAACTTTGCAAAGAAATAATATACAATGCTAAAATACTTTAACTATTAATGACAAAATACGATTACAAAGACCCATTACAAAAAAATCAACATATAATGAGAAGCGATAAAGACCTTCAAAAAATAATTAATCAACATCCTACTTGGACAAAAAAAGACTTCAGAGGGGAAGGAAAAAATAATAAAAAAAGGTTGCTCACAAGAAAAGAAACGGAAAGGCCTAGTCTAAAGTTTGGACATCATGGTAACAAAATTCATATCAGAGAAGTATATAAACACTCAACATCAGAAAGTATTGAAAGATTTGAGCAAGGTGAAATTACAGAACAAAATTTTAGAAATAATTCAAAATCAAAAAAAAAGAGAGACGAGATGCCATTGTATATTAAAAAAAGTAATAATAGAGAAAGAAACGAAAATTTATCAGACGAACAATTGACTGAGAAAAGAAGAAGAGATAGGGAATATTATGAAAAAATTAAAAAGAAGTAAAAAATTAGTAAGAAAAAAGATAGTTAAAGAACCAAAACAAGGGGGTCTCACAATGAAACAAATTGAGAGCTATCTAAAAAAAGCTAAAGGATCAAAAAAGTTTTATTGGAAAGGAAGAAAAGACTCATTTAAAGGTTCTATCAGATATCAAGACTGGTTATTATCATTAAAAAATTGAGATTTAAATGGAAATTTTTTTAATACTTAAAATACTCTTTATCTTAGCGACTATAATTGCTCTTTATGCTGTTGCTAGAAATTTAGATATTATTAAGATTATTTTAATATATTGGAAAGATTTAATACTTCGTAGAAAGTAGTTTGGCTAATTTTTGCACTCCTTGATTTTGTAAAGAAGATTTTCCAATGAACAGACAAAGTTCAGATTTTAAAATACAACCATCGTTTATTATTCGTAAATTATTTGCAGCTAAAGTGGAACCAGTGCTTGTAATGTCTGTTATCAACTCACAACCTCCAGTAAAAGGCTCGATTTCAGTTGATCCAATTGATTTAACAATTGAAAATTGAGTAACACCCTTATTATAAAAAAATTCCCGTGTAAGATTTGGATATTTAGTAGAAACTCTTATTCTTCTATTTTTCTTTTCCTTAAATTCAAATGCTACTTCCTCTAAATCAGACATTGAATAAATATCAATAAAATCATCAGGGATAGCTACAACTAAAGAGGCACGACCATATGGATATTTTTTATATATTTTAATATTTTTTTGAATATTAATTTCACTTTCTTTCAATAAATCTAAACCTGAAAAACCAATATCTAGAGATTTATCAGATAGTCTTTCAATTATTTGACGAGCATGTAAATAAATTACTTGAATATTTGGTCTTCCATTTATTGAGCCAAACAAGTCTCTGTCTCCTCTCTCTGAGATAAGTTTTAATTTATTTTTTTTAAAAATATTTAAAACATCTTTCCTAAGCCTTCCCTTGCTAGGAATTCCAATATTGATATTATAATTCATAATTAAATTTCAATAATTTGTTTTTATAAAGTTTGTTCATTTGCATTATTAAATTTGTATTTAGTAAATTTTTATAATTATTTTCTTTACCTAAATTAAAAAACTTAATTCTTTCTAATTTATCTTTTTTAAATACTGCTTCCTGAAACCCTTTTTTTTCTTCCATTTTTTTTAATTTTTCAAATTCACAAGATTTGATAGCTTCTTTTGCTTTAGATCGATTAAAATTTTCATTACTTTTTGATATATCTTTAATAAAACTAACTACTTTTTTTAAAGTTTGAAAAGTTTCAGATTGTAAATCTTCATATCGGATAACTAAAATTGGAAAATTTTCATAACTTAGCCAGCTATCGATATGGAAATCCCATGAAAATAAAGCCGTAAAACCTAAATATCTATTACCTTTTTTTTCAATAATTGCTCTTTTACTATCTTTCATAAACTCATAAGCCTCATCAATTGTTATCTGATAGTGGTTTGCCAGTGAAGTAACAACATTTCTAGGGTCTCTAACTATATAAATTCCACCTAAAGTATTTTTTGGATCTGTGAATCTGTTGCCGTTTATTTTGCAGATTGCATTATGAGTTTTGAATAATCGTAATTTTTTTTCTCTATTTATTTCGGCTTGCTTATCTAGCCATTTTTCTGCAGTGTCTTCAGGTTTTAAATATAAATCTTTGTCATCCTTAAAATAATTCACACTTGGAAACTGATCAATTTTTTTCAGTAATTCAAAATTAAATTCACCGTTTCTAGAAAAATAATAGCTAGATAATAATGATCTTAACCAAGTATTTCCACTTTTGGGATATGAAGCTAGCCAGATTATCATTGGAAATTTAGGTTAAGCGCTGCGCCCACAGCTGCAACTTGGTTTTTTGATCCTAAGTCAGATATGAGCTTATCATAACGCCCACCACTGATAATACTAATATTCTTTGATTTAGATTTAATATCAATCTTGAAAACCAATCCTGTATAATATTCTTGTTGCCTTCCAAAAGACGCATCAAAAACTACATTAAGTTTAGAAATTTTATTATGTGAGATTGGAAAATATTTTTGATCCACAGCTAAATTAATTCTATTAGTTTTAAAAAAATTATTTAATACCTCTGCAGCTTTATTGATGGGGCACTTAATCTTTAAAAAAGAATTAATAATTTTAGAAACTTTTTTACCTCTATTTGCTTGTCGTGGATCTTTAATCTTTGCATCAAATCTTTTTAAGATTTCGCCAACAGATCTTCCAGCAATCATAGTTTCTGGATTTTCTTTGAGTAAATTCAGATATCGTTTTTTGTCAACTTCCACTATTGTTGGATCAATATCTGCGTTTGTCTCTAATCGTTTTAGCAAGTCTTTAAAATACTCTTTTCTCCAAAAATGTCTTGATAAACGTAACTTCCATCTTTTGGGGACATCTAATTTTGATATAAGTAAATTAAATATCTCGATGTTTCCAATGGTTAACGTGCCTGATGAAAATTTAAAATCTTGAAGTATTTTTAATGACGCAGTAATGATTTCGTTATCATCTTTTTTTTCATTTTTAGAGCCTAAAATTTCAAATCCAATTTGGTTTCTAATAATTTTATCTTTTTTGCTTTCAACCTTTCGATAAGCTTGCCCACTATAAAAAATTTTCTCTTTACCTTTTAAATTTCCCTCTAAGTATCTTAAACAAGAAGCAATGGTTAAGTCAGGTCTTAAACATAATTCCTTTCCATTGATATCTGTGAAAGAAAACATGAATTTCCTAAAGTTCTCTCCTGATCTTTGAACAATATGATTTGCCTCTATTACAGATGGTAGCTCAATATATTTAAAACCCCTAGATTTTACTGATCTAAGGATTTTTTCAAATAAGTTTTTTGACTTCATTGATTAAATCTTCTTTTGGAATTGTTTGATTATTTTCGCCCTTGATACCTTTTAGATTTTTTATGGTGACCGTATTTTCTTTGAATTCATTTTCACCACAAATAATTGCAACTGATAAATCTCTTTTATTTGCAAAAGTTAGTTGTTTACCTAGGTTTTTTTTACTATCTAAAAAAATTTCAACATTAATATTGTTATCTCTTAGTTGATCAACTAATTCATAATAATTTTTTAAATATTTTTTATCCATTACACAAACTAAAACCGGTTTTTGGTCCTCTACCTTAATTTGATCTAATTGCATTAGAGCAAATAACAGTCTATCAACTCCAAAACTTATTCCTGTACCTGGAATATCAACCCCTCTAAATCTTGATATGAGTTTTGCATAGGATCCTCCTGAACAAATACTCCCAATATCAACTTCCTTACCTTTGTTATTTGTGACTTTGAAATTTAGATTTGTTTCAACAATGAAATCTGAATAATAAGCTAATCCTCTCACAATCGTAAAGTTTGTTTTAACTTGATTTAGATTTGATGAATATCCAAGTATTTCAAATACATTTTCTAATTCACTTATACCTTCTTGAGATAATTGATTGTTTAAGGTTTGTTTTAATTCTTTTAAATCTTTTATTTTTAAAAAATTTAATATTTGTGCTACTTGTTTATTAGTTAAATCAGCCCCTTTGGTAATTGCTCCACTTTGATCTTTTCTCTCTTTCTTTAATAAGTCTTCAACTCCCTTTAGACCAAATCCTGGCTTATCCAATTTATCTATAGCTCTAATAACTTTGACCTGTTTTTCTTCAGATATTTTTAATTCATCAATTAAACCTTGCACAATTTTTCTATTACTTACACTGATTGTAAATTGATCTTTGTTCAAACCACATTCTGATAACGTGCTTGATATTAGATTACAAAGTTCTGCATTTGCCTGTGCTGGATCAACATTTCCAACAATATCAAAGTCTGCTTGCATAAATTCTCTATATCTTCCGTTCCCAGCTTTTTCGTTACGAAAAACGTTTTGAATTTGATACCTTTTGAAAATTGATGGAAGTTCTTGATTGTTTTGAGCTACAAATCTTGCAAGTGGGCTTGATAAATCATATCGAAGCGTAATACTTTTTTCACCATCTTGGAATGAGAATACATCAGACATAGGATTGGCCTCATCTTCTGCCAAAAAAGATCCAATATTTTCACTAATTTCAAACGAAGGGGTTTCAAGAGGCTCTGCTCCAAACTTAATAAAATTATTCTCTATAGCTTTTAATAGCTTCTTTTTGAGAAGAAGTTTATTTTCCCAACGATCTTCAAAACCTGAGGGTAATCCAGGTACTAATTTATTTTCTTTATCCATTTTTTGGTACCCGGGCTGAGAATCGAACTCAAACTTAAAGTTCCACAAACTTTCGTGCTAACCGTTACACCACCCAGGCATCCTTTGTTTTTATATTATTTTTCTGTGGATTTAAAATTATATTATAAATAAATAGCCTACAGGCTATGGAAGCTATTACTATGAGTGCTTCTTGAAGTCTCTCTAAATGTAATATTTATAATCATCAGCAGTCTTTTAGACAAAAACTACTATAACGCAAGAGCTAATTTAGTAAGGACGTTTATCAAGCCTGAGTGGATAAAACGTCCTTAAAATATTAAAAAAAATTAGTCTACTTTCTTTAAATTAACTGCAGAAGGACCTTTTGGACCGTCTTCTAATGTAAATTCAAGTTTGTCACCTTCATTAAGATATCTCATTCCAGCATCTTTTACAGCAGACGCATGAACAAAGGCATCTTTTTCTTTATCGTCTCTTTCAATAAAGCCGTATCCTTTTTTTCCATTATACCATTTAATTTTACCCGTTAGTGTACTCATCTTATTTTTTAGTCCTTTTGTTATTTATTATAGTAAATAGGTTAATTTTTTTTTTAATTATTTCAAGACGAAAAGTATATGGTGGTGCCTCGGGAAGGATTCGCACCTCCGACACAAGCCTTTTCAGGGCTCTGCTCTACTCCTGAGCTACCGAGGCAGGATTTCAACCTCTAAAGATTATTCTGCCTTTTGTTAGGTCATAAGGTGTCATTTCTACAGTCACGTTATCACCTTGAAGAACTCTAATTCTGTTTTTTCTTAACTTACCTGCTGTATGAGCTGTAACCGTATGTCCATTTTCTAACTTAACTCTAAACATAGCATTTGGAAGTAGATCAATTACTTTACCTTTGAATTCCAGTAAGTCTTGTTTTGACAAATTTATTTTCTCCTAATTCTTTTTATTACCGATTGAGCGTGCCCAACCAACCCTTCATAATTTGCAAGTGTTATAACTGATGGTCCAAGACTTTCAATACCCTTTTTTGATAGGTTTATGTAAGAAATTCTTTTATAAAATTCATTCACACTAATTCCGCTCGAGTATTTTGCAGATCCATTTGTTGGTAGAACATGATTAGAACCAACATTATAATCTGTCATTGCCATTACAGCATATTTTCCTAAACATATAGATCCTGCATTTCTAATTTTAGAAACATAAGATTTATAATTTTGAATATTTAGCTCTAAATGCTCTGGTGCAATTTTATTTACAATCTCAATAATTTTTTTGTCCGAATTTACATGCATCAAAATTCCATTATTATTTAAACTCTTTCTAGCTATAGATCCTCTTGGAATTTTTTTTAATTGTTTGATTAATTCAATTTTTACTTTTTCTAATAATTTTTTATCTTTTGAAATTAAAATACATTGAGCAAGATTATCATGTTCTGCTTGACCAATTAGATCACTTGCAACCCATTCAGGATTTGAAAATTTGTCACAAACAATAGTTACCTCTGAGGGGCCGGCTGTCATACCTTCAATGCCAACATCTCCAAAAACCTCTTTTTTTGCTGCAGCCACATAAGCGTTTCCAGGACCAACAATTTTATCAACCTTTTTAATTTTTTTTGTTCCGTAAGCAGCAGCAGCAACTGCAGAAGGACCACCAATAGAATAGATTTCTTTTATTTTACATTTTCTTGCTGCATACAAAACCGCTGAATTTTGCTTTCCTTTAAAACCAGGGTTAATCATTATTAATCTTTTAACACCAGCAACAATTGCTGGAACAGCGTTCATTAAAACACTTGATGGATAAGATGCTGAAGAACCTGGAACATATATTGCAACAGAGTCTATTGGTAAATATTTATATTCAAGTTTATTTTTAAACTTATCGATAAAAGAAATATTTTTGAATTTTTGAAGAGAATGAAATTTATAAATTCTGTCATAAGCAATATCAATTGCTTTTTTCACTTTTTGATTTAAAGATTTTATTGAGTTATTAATTTGATTTGACGTAGGAACAATAGT
>CACKXR010000020.1 GCA_902604175.1 uncultured Pelagibacteraceae bacterium | reverse complement strand
TGATAAAATTGTTGAAAAAAACGGAGTTAAAATTTTAGGAGAGGCAAATATATTAAATAAATTGCCAGTATCAGCATCCAATTTGTACGCAAAAAATTTATTTAATTTTATCTCAAATTTATATGATAAGGAAAATAAGAAATTAAATATTAATTTGGAAGATGAGATAATAGAAAAAACACTAATAAAATAAATTATGGAAATAGATCCTTTTATATTCAGATTAAGTATATTCATCCTATCAATTTTTGTTGGTTATTATGTAGTTTGGAGTGTAACACCCTCATTACATACACCTTTAATGTCTGTAACTAACGCAATTTCATCTGTAATTATTGTAGGGGCAATTATTGCAGCTTTATCAGGTGGGAGTGGGATTATTTTTTCTTCATCAAGTATTTTTGGATTTTTAGCAATAGTTTTAGCAGCGGTAAATATCTTTGGTGGATTTTTAGTTACTCAGAGAATGCTTGCTATGTATAAAAAAAAGAAAAAGGATAAATAAAAATGTCTGCAAATCTATCAGCAATAATGTATCTCATTTCAGGAGTGTTATTTATCTTAGCTTTAAGGGGATTATCATCCCCAGAAACCTCAAGACAAGGAAATTTATTTGGAATTATTGGAATGGTGATAGCAGTGACAGTTACTTTTTTATCAGTCGGTAACTTTTCATCAGGATTTATTTATGTGCTAATATTTTTAGCATTTGGAGGAAGTATAGGAGCATTTATTGCATATCGAATTCCAATGACCGCAATGCCCGAGCTCGTTGCTGGTTTTCATAGTTTAGTTGGATTGGCTGCGGTATTTGTTGCAATCTCAGCTTTTATTAATCCCGAGGTTTTTGGACTTGGAACTCCAGGAAATATAAAACTTGCAAGTTTAATTGAAATGGCAATTGGTGCTGCTGTAGGTGCTATTACTTTTTCAGGCTCTGTTATAGCCTTTTTAAAGCTTCAGGGAATTATGTCTGGTGCACCTATAACCTTCAAAGGTCAACATGTATTAAACGCATTAATATTAATTTCAATTATAGTTTTAACATTTTATCTTTGCTCAACTCAATCTTCTAATTTATTTTGGATATTAATTGCAGTTTCTTTTTTAATTGGATTTTTAATTATTATTCCAATTGGAGGAGCGGATATGCCGGTAGTAATTTCAATGTTAAATTCTTACTCTGGTTGGGCTGCTGCTGGGATTGGTTTTACTTTAGAAAATACAGCTTTAATTGTAACAGGTGCGTTAGTTGGATCTTCAGGAGCAATTTTATCTTATATAATGTGCAAAGGAATGAACAGATCGTTTTTTAATGTTATCTTAGGAGGTTTTGGAGCTACAGAACAATCCGCTGCAGATAAAAATAAAGAACAAAAACCTGTTAAAAGTGGAAATGCAGATGATGCTGCTTTTTTAATGAAAAATGCTTCATCAGTAATTATTGTTCCGGGTTATGGAATGGCTGTAGCACAAGCACAACACGCCCTAAGAGAAATGGTAGATACATTAAAGAAAAACGATATAAAAGTATCTTATGCAATTCACCCTGTAGCAGGAAGAATGCCTGGCCATATGAATGTTTTGTTAGCGGAAGCAAATGTTCCTTATGATGAAGTTTTTGAATTAGAAGAAATAAATAATGATTTTGCAAATGCAGATGTTGCTTTTGTGATAGGTGCAAATGATGTTACTAACCCGGTTGCAAAAACTGATCCACAAAGCCCGATTTATGGAATGCCAGTTTTAGATGTTGAGAAATGTAAATCTGTATTATTTGTAAAAAGAAGTTTATCACCTGGATATGCAGGAATAGATAATGATTTATTCTATAAAGAAAATACTTTAATGTTGTTTGCAGACGCAAAAAAAATGACAGAAGATATTACAAAGAATTTATAAATCTCATGAATACTAAGATTTTTTGTGATATTGCCGACATATCTCTTATTAAAAAATTTACTAAAAAGTCAATTGTTAAAGGTTTTACAACCAATCCAAGCTTAATGAGAAAGGCAGGTGCAAAAGATTATAAACTATATTCTAAAAAAATATTAAATGTTTGTGGAAATAAACCTATTTCTTTTGAAATATTTGCTGATGATGAAAAATCGATGATAGAGCAAGGAAAAAAAATTAACACTTGGGGTAAAAATGTATACGTTAAAGTTCCAGTAGTAAACTCAAAGAGTAAGTTTTCAGGAAATGTGATAAATGAGCTGAATAGTAAAAATATTAAATTGAATATAACAGCTGTTTATTCAGCTAAACAAACAGCGAAAATACTTAAGGTAATAAATAAAAAAACAAAAGTAATAATTTCAATATTTGCAGGAAGAGGAGGAGATGCAGGCAAAGATCCAGTTCCTGAATTTGTGAATAGTATAAAATTAGCAAGGAGATTTAAAAATGTAGAGATTTTATGGGCAAGTGTAAGAGAACCATATAATTATTTGCAAGCTAAGCAACTGGGATGTCATATAATTACTGTTCCACCAAATTTAATTGAGAAAATTGAAAAATTTGGAAAGTCTTTTAATCAGCTAACTGTTGAGACAGTCAAGGCCTTTTTAGTTGATAGTAAAAAATCAGATTTTAAGATTTAGTTTAATTGGTTGCGGGGGACGGATTTGAACCGTCGACCTTCAGGTTATGAGCCTGACGAGCTACCAGACTGCTCCACCCCGCGGTGTATTTAAATCCTATTCTTTAATTTATTTAATTTTTTTACTCTTTTAATATTTTCTTGAAGAATTCTCTTTTTCTTTTCTGATGGTTTTTCATAAGTATTTTTTAATTTTATTACCTTGAAAAAACCATCTCGTTGGAGTTTTCTTTTTAAAACTCTTAAAGCTTGTTCAATATTATTATCTTTAACTTCTATTTTAATAACTACCTCCAAAAAAATGGTTAACTATCACTTTTATAATTTTGTGTCCACAAATTTTATTCATTATGCAGGTGCAAGATTACTTAATTTCTCTTTTTCTTTTTGTTTTTTTTCTCTTTTTATTCTTCTTTCAGCCTTATCTAAAGCATCTAATAAATCTTTTTGATTAAATAAATTTAGTGCAACAGGATCTTTTGGATTAAGATTATTATAATTCCAATAGCTTTTATTTCTGATTGAAGTTACAGAATTTTTTGTAATTCCAACGAGTTTTGCAATCTGAGAGTCCTTGAGCAAATTATGCTGCCTGATAAGCCATAATGCAGAGTCTGGTTTATCTTGTCTTTTTGAAAGCGGTACATATTTTTTTATCTTCTTTTCTGGATTCGATATTTCAATATCACTACTTTTTATTTGCAATGGTCTGTTTTCATCTTTAGAAGATAGTTCAATTTCTTCTCTTGATAACTGACCAGATATTATAGGATTGTAGGCTTTAATACCTTTTGCTACCTCACCATCTGCTATTCCTTGAATTTCTACTTCGTGTAATTGGCAAAAATTTGCAATTTGTTTAAATGTTAATGTTGTGTTTTCAACTAGCCAAACAGCAGTAGCCATTGGCATTAAGGGAGCATTTGACATTTAATTTTTCTTTTCTGATTTAAAATTTTGGAATTTTTTATTAAATTTACTAATTCTACCTTTATCCATTAATTTTTGTTTTCCACCTGTCCACGCAGAATGCGACTTAGGATCAATTTCTAACTTCAATAAGTCTCCTTCAGCGCCCCATGTGGACTTAGTCTCAAACTGACTACCATCTGTCATTTCTACTTTGATGTAGTGGTAGTTTGGGTGAATATTTTTTTTCATAACGAGACTTATAGCAAAGGAAATTCAGAACTCAATTAAAAGTTCTCTAATTCTTTAAGCATTTTATCATTAATCCCATCACTTGAGGCTCTAATATTAATTGCATTATTGTTGAATTTATTTAGATCATTCACGATCCCACCAGCTTCCCGCACCATAAGTGATCCAGCCGCTACATCCCAAAGATTAATATTATTATGAAAGTATCCATCAAATCTTCCAGCGGCAACATATGCTAGGTCTAAAGCTGCACAACCGGTGTAGCGCATATTAAAATTACTAAACCTTACTCCATCATGGTTACTTGAAAACAAACAATCATCCATAACATTTTTTTTTGATACTCTTAATCTTTGGTTATTAAGATAAGAACCTTTATTTTTTTCAGCAAAAAACATTTCATCTTTAATAGGATCAAAAACTAAACCACTGACTATTTCTTTATTTGATTGTAAAGCAACACAAATTGCAAAATGAGGGATACCATGGAGGAAGTTTGTTGTTCCATCAATTGGGTCAATAATCCAAATATTTTCCTCATCTTTATTTTTTATTTCTCCAATTTCTTCTGAAAGGAAGGAGTAATTTTTTTTTGTTTTACTAAGTTCCTCAATAATAATATTTTCAACACGTTTATCTGTTTTAGTAACAAAATCTCTAGGACCTTTTTTGGATACTTGTAACTTTTCAACTTCACCAAAATCTCTAATTACTATCTTAGATGCTTTCTCCACAGCCTTAATCATAACATTGAGATTTGAGGATATTGAAATCATATGTTTAAATTTTTTTTACGTATTCTAAATTTCTTGTATCAATTATTACATCATCCCCTGACTCAATAAATGGAGGCACTTGAATACTTAATCCATTATCAAGAGTTGCAGGTTTATATGATGAGGAAACTGTTTGTCCTTTTAAAGCTGCATCAGTTGTTTCTATCTTACACTTTACTTGGTTAGGTAGTTCAACTGAAATTGGATTATCATTGTAAAAATTTACAGAAACCTCAAGATTTTCTGATAAAAGCTTTCCTTGATCTCCAACCACATCTTTTTTAATTTCTATTTGTTCAAAACTTTTTGGTTCCATAAAAAAATAATAAATTTCATCCTCATAAAGGTAATTAAATTTTATTTCCTCTAAAGAAGCCTTTTCTACAGTTTCACCTGACCTAAATCTTTCATTTAACTTTGTATTTTTTCCTACACTTTTCATTTCAACTTGTGCGAAGGCACCACCTTTACCTGGTTTAACATGCTGGGTTTTTAAAACTTGCCATAAGTCGTTCTTATATTCCAAAAGCATTCCAACTCTTATCTCACCAGCATTAATTTTCATTTTAATCTCTCTATTGCCTCTAGGGGTTTATATTTTTTATTATTCCAAATGTAGCCTGAGATAGCTAAAAAATTTGTATTGTTCAATAACAGATTTTTATAGTTTTCAGAATTTATACCACCGATAGCTACAATTGGGGTTTTAGTAATTTTTTTAATCTTTTTTAAAATTTTAATATTCGCTACATAATTAGTTTTTTTAGTTTTAGAAGAATAAAAAGCTCCAAACGCTAAATAGCTTGCTTTAGCCGCTACAGCTTTCTTTGCTAAGTGTATAGAATTATGGCAGGTAATACCTATAATTTTTTTGCTAATTATTTTCCTGGCTTCTTTTATATTCATATCTTTTTGACCTAAATGACAACCATCAGCACCTAATCTTTTTGCAAGTATTGGATCGTCATTGATTAAAAATTTTACTTTATTTTTTTTACAGATTTTTTTTATTTTTTGTCCAATCAAAATTTTATGTTTGAAGGAATATTTTTTGAGTCTCAATTGGAAAAAAGAAATTTTCTTTGTTTCTAATACTTTTTCAAGATCTTTAAAAAATTTTTTATATATTTTGTTTGGAGAAATAAGATAAATAAATTTCTTTTTATTTACTCTCAAGTTCTCTCACCCATTTGCCCTGAGCAGCCAATGTACACATTTTAGCTCTGTGATTAAAAGTTTTCTGAGTTCCCTCTATATCTTTTACATTTTTAGACCATACTTTAAGAGCACTTTGCTGGAGAGCTCTTCCATATGAATATGTCATAATAAAATTAGTATTGTTGTTTTTATTTATTAAATTTAAATTTTCTGTAGCCTCTAACTCCGACTGACCTCCCGATAAAAAGGCAATTCCAGGCACTTCTCTAGGAACTGAATTTTTAAGACACTCAATTGTTTTGTTTGAAACCTCCTCACTAGATATTTTCTCTTTTGATTGAGTTCCAGATAATATCATATTTGGTTTTAAAATTATTCCTGAAAGATCAACTTTATGTAAGATTAGTTCCTCAAAACACTTTTTTATAATCTCTGATGTTTTACTTAAACAAACATCTGCAGAATGTGCTCCATCCATTAATACCTCAGGCTCCACTATTGGGACCATTCCACTTTCTTGCACTAAAGCTGAGTATCTTGCAAGTGCATGAGCATTACTATTTATTGCTTGCCTAGTGGGATATTTATTACTAATAGAATAAACCCCTCTCCATTTTGTAAATCTTGCTCCAAGTTCATAATATTTTTTCAATCTATCTCTAAGGCCATCTAAACCCTCAGTAATTTTTTCCCCAGGAGAGTTTGCTAATTCTTTAGCACCTGTATCAACTTTAATTCCTGGCACAGTGTCTGAGGCTGAAATTAGGTCAGGGATTGATTTTTCAAAACTTGTAGTTTGGTTTATTGTTTCATCGTAAAGAATAACTCCTCCAATACAATCTTTCATGCATTCAGATGAGAAAATAATTTCCCTAAACAATAGTCTGTTTTCTGGATTAGAATTTACATTTACTGCCTTAAGTCTATTAGTCATAGTGCTATTGCTTTCATCTGCAGCAAGGATACCTTTACCGTTAGAAATTATTTTTAGTGCAATTTTATTTAGTTCTGACATTTATTGGTTTAACGCGGTTATACCAGGAAGCTTTTTACCTTCAAGATATTCTAAAAAGGCTCCACCTGCAGTTGAAACAAAGTTAAAATCATCAACAGCTTTTATACTGTTTAGTAATGAGACTGTATCTCCTCCACCAACAACTGAAAAAATTTTGTTTAATTTATTATTTTTAATTATTGTTTTTGCTATTTCAATGCTGCCATTTGCAAAGTTAGGGTTTTCAAAATATCCAGCAGGTCCATTCCATAATATGGTCTTACTAGAATTGATGATTTTTGTTATTTTATCAATAGTTTTTGGTCCAATGTCTAAAATCATCTCATCTTTCAAAATTTCATTTAATTTTCTTTTTTTGTATGATCCATTTAAGTCTTTTGATACAAGCACATCTTCTGGATAACTTATTTCACATTTTTCTTTTTTCGAAAGTGAAATAATTTCTTCAATGATTGGGTCACAGTTTTTTTCTTTAATAGATTTTCCAATATTGTGACCAAAGTACTCAATAAAATTATTAGCCATAGCTCCAACAATAATAATATTATCAAATTTAGGTATTAAATTTTTAATAATATCAATTTTGGTCGAAATTTTGGATCCTCCAATTATACAGGATATTGGTTTGGTAATTTCAGAGGTAATTTTAGTAAGCGCATCAATTTCTAAATCTATTTGTAATCCAGAAAATGATGGCAGGAATTTAGAAATTTCAACAATTGAAGCATGTGAACGATGAGAGCAAGAGAAAGCATCATTAACATAAATATCACCAAAACTTGCTAGGTGTTCTGCAAACTTATTATCATTTTTTTCTTCTTCTGCATAAAACCTAATATTTTCTAACATCAAGATTTCCTCATCAAAATTGTCAAAAAAATCCTTATTCTTAATTTCATTTATATTTTGTGTAATTAATTTCACATTTAAACCTAATTGTTCCTCTAAATTTTCACAAATGGGTTTTAATGAAAGTTCTTTTAAAGACTTACCCCTTGGTCTACCTACATGGGATATAATAATAATTTTAGCTTTTTGTTTATTAAGAAATTTTAAGGTAGGTAGAATTTTATCTATTCTAGTTGTGTCACTAATTTTCCCCTTAACTATAGGAACATTTAAATCTAATCTTAGTAATATTTTTTTTTCACGAAGATTTGTTTCGTTTTTAATACTTCTCATTAAGAGATTTTATGCAAATTTTCAGCTATATCACACATTCTGTTAGAGAAACCCCATTCGTTGTCGTACCAAGCTGAAATTTTTCCCATATTTGCTCCAACCACACTGGTTAAAGACGCATCAACGATTGCAGAGGCTGAATGATGATTGAAATCAACAGAAACTAATTTTTCATAAGTAACTTCTAAAATACTTTTTAATTCTTTTTTTGAAGCTAGTTTAAATTCATTATTTATATTTTTTATATTAATTTCTTTTTTCGTACAAAAAACTAATTCTATAAGAGAAACATTTGGTGTAGGTACTCTCATCGCCACACCTTCTAATTTTCCTTTCAAACCTGGAATTATTTCACCTATTGCTTTTGATGCTCCAGTTGATGTAGGAACAATTGATTGGCTTGCAGATCGGGCTCTTCTTGGATCTTTATGAGAATTGTCCAAAATTCTTTGGTCACTTGTGAATGAATGAATCGTAGTCATAAAACCTTTTTCAATTTCAAATTTTTTGTGAATGACACTTACAACTGGTGCCAAACAATTCGTCGTACATGATGCAGCTGAGATTATTTTATCTTTTTTGGATAAGGTATTTTCGTTAACGCCAAAAACTATTGTTTTGTCTGCATTTTTGCATGGAGCAGATACAATCACTTTTTTCGCACCATTTTTAATATGAGCTTCAAGTTTTTCTCTTGAATTAAATTTACCTGTACATTCTAAAACGTAGTCAACATCATGCTTTTTCCAATTAATTTTTTTGATCTTAGGCTCTTGAGAAAATGAAATTTTTTGTTTATTTATTATTAAATTATTTTCATCAAATTTAATATCAGCATCAAATTTTCCATGGATAGAATCGTATCTAATTAATTTACTTGTAGCTTCTGAATTTGATCTATTATTAATATGCTGAATTTTTAAATTTTTATTTCGACTTTCAAAAATTGATCTGACAATCATTCGACCAATTCTACCCATTCCATTAATTCCAATTTTGATTGCCATATTTAATTTCCTATCATTTTTTTGGTTTTACGTGCAATATTTGAAACTGTTAACCCAAAGTGTCTAAAAATATCTTTGTAGGGGGCACTCTTGCCAAATTCATTAATTCCAAATGTTAGACCTGAACTCCCTACATATTTTTTCCAACAATCACTTGATCCAGCTTCTATTGAAATTTTAAATTTAGTTTCGTTTAAAATTTTATTTTTATATAATTTTGATTGTAGGTCGAAAAGCTCCATAGATGGCATTGATATAACTTTACAGTATATTTTATCTTTGGCTAATTTATGACTAGTTTCAATTGCCAAATTAACCTCTGAACCACTTGCAAATATTGTTAAAATAATTTTATTGTTAGTTCTCAAAACTTCGTAGGCACCCAAGGAACATTTATTTACATTTGTGAATGATTTTCTTATGGGATTTAGGCCTTGTCTTGTTAAGGATAAAATACTCGGTGTTTTAGAACTTTTTAAAGCATGTTCCCAACATTCAATTGTTTCAACTCTATCTGCTGGTCTAAAAACATTTAAATTTGGAATTGATCGTAACCCTGATAGCTGCTCAATTGGCTGATGAGTTGGCCCGTCTTCTCCAAGTCCTATAGAATCATGCGTCATTACATATATTACTCTTTTTTGCATCAATGCAGATAACCTAATTGAAGGTTTACAATAATCAGAAAATATTAAAAAAGTTCCACCATATGGAATTAAATTACCATAGAGTGCAATACCATTCATTATTCCACTCATTCCATGTTCTCTTACTCCGTAGTGAATATAGTTTCCGTTAAAATCTCCAGGTTTAATTATTTTTTGATATTTTGTTTTTGTATTGTTAGATCCTGCTAAATCAGCAGAGCCACCAATTAAGTTATGGTTTTGGTTTGTTAATGCATTAAGAGTCATCTCAGAACATTTTCTTGTAGCCAAACTTTTAGGCTCCAAAATTGCATTTCTTTTTTCTCTTTTTAAAATACTTATTGAATTATTTTTTGTTAAATTTTTAAATTTTGTTTTGTTTTTGTTAAATATCTTAATCCATTTTTTTTCTTGAGTTTTACCTCTTTGACCAATCTTTCTCCACTCTTTCAAAAATTTATTTGGAATATTAAAAGGTTTATTATTCCAATTCAGGGCTTTTCTTACTAGTTCAATCTCCTCTAAACCTAGAGGACTTCCATGAGAGGAGGCTTTACCGGATTTATTTGGTGAGCCATATCCAATTTTTGTTTTACAAGAGATAATTGTTGGTTTTTTTGCTTTTTGAACGTTTTTTAAAGCTTTAAATATTTCTTTTTCATTGTGTCCATTTATTAAAATGTAATTCCAACCATAAGCTTCAAATCTTTTTTTAAAATTATCTGAAACAGCAAGATTAGTTGGGCCATCAATTGAAATTGAATTATTATCGAAAAGCATTACTAAATTTTTAAGCTTCAAATGTCCTGCCAAGCTCATTGCCTCATGACTTATTCCTTCCATCAAACAACCATCTCCAGCTAAAACATAAGTTTTGTGATTAATTAAGTTATTTCCTAATTTTTTTTTTAAAACTTCTTCTGCGATTGCAAATCCCACTGCGTTTGCTATTCCTTGTCCAAGAGGCCCTGTTGTTGTTTCTATACCTGAATTAGGATGATATTCAGGATGACCAGCACATATTGAGTTAAGCTGTCTGAAATTTTTTAAACTATTTAATGAAATACTTTTATATCCAGTTAAAAATAGTAAAGAGTATAAAAGCATTGATCCATGACCCGCAGATAAAACGAATCTATCTCTATTCATCCAATTTGGATTTTTAGGATTAAATTTTAAAAAATTCTTAAAAAGCACTGTTACAACATCCGCCATACCCATTGGCATACCTGGGTGTCCAGAATTAGCTTTTTGAACCGCATCTATTGATAAAAATCTAATGCAATTTGCTAAATCATTATGTAGTTTACTCAAAATTATCCTGACTAGACTAAGAAGAATCTATTTAATACTATATCTATATATATGAATTCTATAAACGAAAAAGAAAAAAAATTAATTTCAGTTTTAGATGAATTAAAAAATTTAGACCTAACCAATCCAAAATTACAAAATAATATTGAAAATTTAGGTAAGCAAAAAAATCAATTAGAAATTGAAAAAAATGAGTTAGAAATTAAATATAAAGAACTACTTGAGGAGCATAGCTCGCTATCGAAGAAATTAGAGGAAATTAAAAATAAAGAAAAAAAAGAAGAGAGAAAACAAATCGAATTTTCTGAAAAAATTGATGAATTAAATCAAGAAACAGATACTCTATTGGAAGAAATTGACAAATGGGAAATGTAAATATTAAATTTAATAATAAAGAATTCATATTGTCCTGTGAGGATGGACAAGAAGAACATCTAGAAGAATTGCTAATACAAATTAGCCAAAAATTTAATAATTTAAAAAATGACTTAGGCAATCTAGGTGAAAATAAACTTTTATTAATTACAGCAGTGAAAATAATGGATGAGTATTATGAGACTAAAAAGATGGTTGAACAAAGAAAAAATGAATTTAAAGATCTGTCAAATAAATTTAAAGAACTTAAATCTTTAATTTATGATTATCGAGATAAGAAAGAGGAAGAGATAAAAAAACTTAATTCAAATCATGAAGATTTTAAAATTGAGATTGAAAATAATCAAAAAAAATATGAACAGTTAATTGATGAGGCAGCTGACCAAATATCAAATTTTGTCAAAAAGGCAAAAATAGATAATCTATCCCAATAAATTTGTGATTAAATCAAAGTTAAGAGATAAAGTATTAAAATTGAGAAAAAGCAAGTCAAAAAAATTAATTAATATAAATTC
>CACKXR010000019.1 GCA_902604175.1 uncultured Pelagibacteraceae bacterium | reverse complement strand
AATAATTCTTGAAACTACCTCAATTAATTGACTTGGAAATATGAAGTATAAAAGAATTAATATTGTTGAAAAAGTAAGTGAAAGTTTTAACCATATTCCATGATCTGAGTCATATTTTTCTTTTTCTTTATCGAAATAAATTATTTTAATAATTCTCAGATAATAAAATGCAGCAATTACAGTTGAAAGTAATCCAACTATTGCTAAGAAGTACATTGATTGTTCAATTACTGCTTTAAATACATAAAATTTTGCAAAAAAACCAGCCAACGGTGGTATCCCGGCAAGTGAGAATAATATTATTAATAAAGATAATGATAATAACGGGTGGTTTTTTGAAAGGCCTGAAAGATCATCTATATCCTCATAATATTGGTCATTTCTTCTTAACATCAATAAACATGAAAATAGAGCTAAATTCATTACCACATAAATAGAAATGTATATTATTGAACTTTGAATTCCATCATTAGAGCCAGTGGCCAAACCTGCTAAAGTGTATCCAATGTGTCCAATAGAGCTATAAGCTACAAGTCTTTTAATATTGGTTTGACCTATTGCTGCAATTGCACCAAAAATCATAGAAGCTATAGATAAAAAGACAATAATCATCTGCCATTGATCTATTAGATTTAAAAATGGAACATATAAAAACCTTATGAATACAGTAAGTGCTGCAATTTTGGGCACCATTGTAAAGAAGAGTGTTACTGTTGTTGGGGACCCTTCATAAACATCTGGTGCCCACATATGAAATGGTACTGCAGAAATTTTAAATGCTAAACCAACTAATATAAAAACAATACCAAAAGTTAAAGCATATTCATTTGATGTAAGTTGATTTGCTATAACATCAAAATTTGTTGATCCAGAAAAACCATAAATTAATGAACAACCGTATAATAGTAAACCTGATGACAGTGCACTTAGAACAAAATATTTTAGTCCAGCTTCAGAGGACTTTGACTGGTCTCTATTAAAAGTTGCCAAAACATAAAGAGCTAGGGATTGTAATTCTAATCCCATATAAAAGACCATCAGATCATTAGAGCTAATCATAATCATCATTCCTAATACAGAGCTCAATATCAAAATAGGATATTCAATTTTAAAAATTTTAAATGTTTTTAAATAATTAGATGAAATACCTAAAACCAAAAAACCACCAACAAGAGTAATAATTTTCATTAGTGAAGCCATACGGTCGATAACTACACTTTCATTAAATAACGTAATTCTATTAATTGAAAAAGTTTCATTAATAACAAAAATTATTGCAATCAGGATTGTAATTAGAGACAGATTAAAAGTTAATTGTGAACTATTTTTTTTAAAAACACCTAAAATTAATAAGAACATTACTGATAAAGAAATAAATATTTCAGGTAAGACTAAATTGAGATTATCCATGCTACTTACTTGCTATACTTAAATTATGCATGTTAATTAAATCTTTTACAGAAACTTCAATAGTGTTAAATAAAGGTTCTGGATAAAATCCGAAAAATAAAGTTGGTACTGCTAAACATGTTAATATTAAATACTCAGATTTGTTCAAATCTACCATTTGTTTTAAATCTTCATTAATTAATTTTCCAAAAACAACTCTCTTATAAAGCCACAGCATGTAAGCAGCTCCTAAAATTACTCCAAAACTTGCAATTACTGCTACCAAAAAATTATCTTTGAAAGCACCCATTAATATTAAAAATTCACCTACAAAACCAAAGGTACCAGGTAAACCTAGTGCTGCTAATGTAAATAACATAAACAAAATTGAGTACTTAGGTATGATTGTAACTATACCACCATATGATTTAATTAGTCTTGAGTGCATCCGATCATATACAACACCAACACATAAGAATAATGCTGCGGAAACTAGTCCATGGCTCAACATTTGAATAATACTTCCTTCTATACCTTGCTGTTTCAAAGTAAAAATTCCAAGGGTAACGAAACCCATATGTGCAACTGATGAATACGCAATTAGTTTTTTCATATCTTCTTGCATTAAAGCTATGAAAGACGTGAAAATGATTGCTATCACGCTTAAAGTATAAACTAATGGTGTAAAAACTTCTGATGCTACAGGAAATAGTCCAAGAGAAAATCTAATAAACCCATAACCTGCCATTTTAAGTAATATCGCAGCTAAAAGAACAGATCCTGCTGTAGGTGCTTCAACATGTGCATCTGGTAGCCATGTATGAACTGGCCACATAGGTGTTTTCACTGCGAAAGAACTAAAGAATGCAAGCCATAATAAATTTTGATATTTTGCATCAATGCCTAGTTCGTAAAGTGCAATTACATCTGTAGTACCTGATATCCAGTAAATAGATATTATGGCAACCAACATCAAAACAGATCCCAGCAAAGTGTATAAAAAAAATTTAAAAGCTGAATAAACTCTTTTTGGACCTCCCCAAATACCTATTATTAAAAACATTGGAATTAATCCAGCTTCAAAGAATAAATAGAAAACAACCAAATCAAGAGCACAGAAAACTCCAATCATGAAACTTTCCATAATTAATATTGCAATTAAGAAATCTCTTAATCTATTTTTGACTGAGTTATTTACAGAAATAATACATAGCGGTGTTATAAAAGTTGTTAATAAAATAAATAAAATTGAAATTCCATCTACCCCAACTTTGTAATTAATAAAATCTTTTATCCAGACTCTTTCCTCAACAAATTGAAAGGAAGAAGTTGTTTGATCAAATGATAGCCACAAATAAATTGAAATTAAAAAATTTACAATTGTGGTAAATAAAGCAACATATTTTGCTGTTAAATTATTTGCATCTTTATCTTTTGTAAAAAATAAAAATAATGCACCAACTATTGGTAGCAAAATTAGAGATGATAAAATTGGAAAGTTCATTATCTTACAATTAAAAAAGTTAAAATGGCAGAAAAACCTACAAGCATTACAAATGCATATTGATAAATAAATCCACTTTGAAATTTATTTGCTTTAATCGAGCATTTTTTTATAAAAGATGAAATTCCATCTGGGCCAAATCCATCAATTATTGTGCCATCAAAAAATTTCCACAAAAATATACCTAAACGCTTTGATGATTTAATGAACAAAACTTCATACAATTCATCAAAATACCATTTATTAACTAAAAAATTATATAAAGGTTTATTCAATGACACTATTCCATTTGGAATTTCTTTATTTTTAACAAATAGATAATAAGCAATAGGAATTGATATTGTTACTAAGCAAGGCGTTAAAAGCAAAAACCATGTAGGTGGATGATCAGTGCTTAAGGGTTCTAAAAATTTTATAGACTCTGCCCAAAAATAATTTTCACCGCCACTACCAATAAAAAGTCCTTTAAATAAAACTCCGGCAAAAATTGCACCTATTGAAAGAATAAATAGTGGAATAAGCATTACTAATGGTGACTCATGAGTTTCCTCTATTTTTATTTCTTTGTTGTTATATTCTCCATGGAAAGTCTTAAATATTAATCTCCAAGAATATATTGATGTTAAAAGTGCTGTTAGTATTCCTATACCAGCTGCATAATAACCTGTGGTATTACCTTTAAGATAGGCAAATTCTATAACTGCATCTTTTGAGTAAAAACCTGATAAGAAAGGAAAACCAGTCAATGCTAATGTTCCAATGATCATAAGTACATAAGTGTATGGTAATTTTTTCCATACCCCTCCCATTTTATTAATATCTTGTTCGTCTTTAAAAGCATGAATAACAGAGCCAGAACCCAAGAATAGTAATGCTTTAAAGAAAGCATGAGTAAACAAATGGAACATAGCAACATTATAAGCACCGACTCCAGTTGCAAAAAACATGTATCCTAATTGGCTACAAGTAGAATATGCAATAATTTTTTTTATGTCAGTTTGTACTAAAGCTACTGTTGCTGCAAAGAAAGCAGTTGTCATGCCAACAATAGTTATTAAATTTAGTATTAATGGTGAGTATTCATAAATAGGTGAACACCTTACCACTAAAAATACTCCCGCTGTTACCATGGTAGCTGCATGTATTAATGCAGAAACTGGAGTTGGACCTTCCATTGCATCTGGCAACCAGGTGTGCAATAAAATTTGAGCTGACTTACCCATTGCTCCTATAAATAGGAGTAAGCAAATCAAGTCTATTGCTTTAATTTCAAATCCTAAAAATAATAAATTTTTATAAACAATTGTTGGTATTTGTTGAAAAACTTCAGAGTAATTTACTGTACCAAATAAATAAAATATTAAAAATATTCCCAAAGCAAATCCAAAATCTCCAACTCTGTTTACAACAAATGCTTTTATCGCTGCAGCATTAGCAGTTTCTTTTTTAAACCAAAAACCTATTAGAAAATAAGAGCATAAACCTACTCCCTCCCAACCAAAAAATAATTGAACAAAATTATCCGAAGTTACAAGCATTAACATTGCAAATGTAAATAAAGATAAATACGCCATAAATCTTGGTTTATGAGGATCGTGAGACATATATCCAATTGAATAAATATGAACCAAAGAGGATACAGAGGTAACCACAACCAACATTACAGCTGACAAGGGATCAATTAACATTGACCAGTTTACATCTAAAGACCCTGAGTTGATCCAAGTTGCAATTACTATGTTTTCTTCATATTGATTTATAATTACTTTATATAAGACAAAAATAGATAGTAAGGCCGAAATTGAAACCAAAGCACTTGTGACTATTTCAGAATTTCTATCCCCAATATATTTTCCAAAGAAGCCAGATATTATTGCTGCGATTAATGGAAGGAATATAATTGAAAGTTCCATCTTTATCCTTTCAGCTCATCTATACGCTCAACTCTAATAGTTCCTGAATTTCTATAATAAACTACAATAATTGCTAAACCTATTGCTGCCTCTGCTGCAGCTACTGTTAAAATAAATAGTGTGAAAACCTGGCCAGTTAGGTCTCCCAGAAAAATTGAAAAAGAAACTAAATTAATATTAACAGCTAATAATATCAATTCGATACTCATCAATATAACGATAATATTTTTTCTGTTTAAAAATATTCCAATAATTCCAATTGAAAATATAATTGCTCCTAATGTTAAGTAATGCCCTAAACCTATTTCAGTCATCAATCTTAACTCCTTTATTAGAATCAACTTTCAAAACACTTACACCATCAGATCTCTCTCTTGAAATTTGCTTTATATAGCTTTGTGTTTTTACACCCTCTCTTTTTCTGAAAGTAAGAACAATTGCTCCAATCATTGCAACCAATAAAATCATTCCACTGATTTGAAAAATATGGATATAATCGGTGTATAATACTTGACCTAAAGAATGAGTGTTGCTGACTTTGGATAATTCCAAGGAATTATTTATATCAAACAAATCTGGTTTATATTTCCAACCACCAACAACAATTATTAACTCAACAAATATAAGAGTGCTTATTATTAGACCTACGGGAATATGTTTCGAACTTTCTTCTGATGAAAACCATTGATTTTTTTGTTGAGCGACATTTAACATCATTACAACAAATAAAAATAAAACCGCTACAGCTCCTACATAAACTATAAGCATAATCATCCCTAAAAACTCTGCCCCAATCATTATAAAAAGACATGAGATACTTATGAAATCTAGAATTAAAAAAAAAACAGAGTGAACTGTATTTTTGGAAGCAGTAACCATAATAGCCGAAACAATAGCTATAATTGAAAAAGTATAGAAGAAAATGGAATGTGCAATCATTTTATCTGTGAGAACTATCAGCTTTAATATTAGCCTCTAAAATATTTTCCCATCTATCACCGTTATCTAAAAGTTTATCCTTTGTATAATAAAGTTCTTCTCTTGTTTCAGTTGAAAATTCAAAGTTTGGACCCTGAACTATAGCATCTACAGGACAAGATTCTTCACATAATCCACAATAAATACATTTCATCATATCAATGTCATAACGAGTCGTTTTTCTACTTCCATCTTCTCTTTGAGTTGATTCAATCGTGATTGCCTGAGCTGGACACACGGCTTCACATAATTTACATGCAATACATCTCTCTTCCCCATTTGGATATCTTCTTAATGCATGCTCTCCTCTAAAACGAGGACTTATCTTACCTTTTTCAAATGGATAATTTATTGTTTTTTTTGATTTAAATATTTCTTTAACAGCCATGTATAAACCACTTGCAAAGTCTGCCATAAATATGGTTTTTAAAAATCTTGATATTTTCATAATTAATTTACTGGTAAAAGTTTAAAATAAAATAAATAACTAGCTGTGAACACTACCCATATTAAGGATAGTGGAAGGAATACTTTCCAACCTAATTTCATTAGTTGGTCATATCTGTATCTTGGAACAATAGCTTTTACTATAGCGAAAAGGAAAAATAATAATAATATCTTTAGTATTAACCAAATAGGTCCTGGCACCAAAGTAAAAGGATAAATTTCCAGTGGAGATAGCCATCCACCCAAAAATAAAATAGCTCCCATTGCACACATTAAAAGAATATTTGCATATTCACCAAGCCAGAACATTGCGTACATCATTCCAGAATATTCTGTTTGATAACCAGCGACCAGTTCTGCTTCTGCTTCTGGAAGATCAAATGGAGGTCTATTAGTTTCAGCTAACGCAGAAATAAAAAAAATAACAAACATTGGGAATAATGGAAGAACAAACCATAAGTTTTGTTGAGCTATAACAATATCGTTTAAATTAAGTGATCCTACACAAAGAAGAACATTAATAATTATCACTCCAATAGATACTTCATAAGATACCATTTGAGCTGCAGATCTAATGGCTCCAAGGAAAGGATATTTAGAATTTGAAGCCCATCCACCCATTATAATTCCATAAACACCAAGAGATGAAACAGCAAATAAATAGAGAATGCCAACATTTATATCGGCTAACACTTGAGTTGCACTAAATGGAATTACTGCCCATGCAATTAAAGCTAGTGTCATTGTTACAATTGGTGCAAGAATAAAAATTACTTTATTTGAACTTGATGGGATTATAATTTCTTTAAAAATATACTTTAAAGCGTCAGCTATTGTTTGTAAAAGACCAAAAGGTCCAACTACATTTGGTCCTTGTCTCTTTTGAACAAATGCCCACACCCTCCTATCAAGCCAAACAACCATAGCAACTGATACCAAGACAGGAATTAGTAAAAAGAGAATTTTATAAACTTGATCTAAAAATATACTTAAATATTCCATCTACCCCTCTGTTCCCGTTGATTTGATATTTAATTTAGAATTATTACATTCAATCATAGTTTTTGAGGATCTAGCAATAACATTTGAAAAATAATAATCTTTTAATTGAATATTTAATTTTTCATTTTGAAATTTAAAATTTATTTTTTCTTTATTTTTATATGTTTGTTTTTCTTGTTTAAGTTTTAAGTAGTTAAACATACTACTTTCTAATTCCTCTTTATCATTAAATAATTTACGATTATTCATGACTTCAGCTAATTCATTTATAATTAACCAATCTTCTTTGGCTTCTCCTGGAGGATAAGATGCTTTATATGCTTTTTGTATTTTTCCCTCTAGATTTGTAAAATAACCATCTTGTTCTGTGTAGGCTGATCCAGGTAAAATTATATCTGCAATTTCTGCTCCCTTGTCTCCATGACTCCCTTGATAAATTATGAATTCATCTTTTTTATTAAACTCTAAATTATCTTGTCCAACCAAAAAAACAATTTCGAATTTATTAGATTTTAATTCTTCCAATAAATTTTTTTCGCTATTTAATATCCCTAGATCAAAATTACCAACTGTTGCTGCATCACAGGATAAAATATTTAATGGGTTCCAATCTTCTGTAAATTTATTATTTTTCTTCAAAAAATTTTTAATTAAATTAAATAAGTATTCTGCTGAATTAAATTTTAGTAAAGACTCACCAATTATGATCATTGGTTTAATTGCGCGAATAATTTCTTTAGATATTTCTTCAGACCCTTCAAAAATATTTTTGATGGTTTGGGTTTGACCATCTAAATTCTTATAAGGATAAGTTAGATCACCTACATCATTCAATGAGATTACTTTTGTATTATTATTTACAAAGGCTTTTCTAATTCTAGCATTTAAGATTGTAGCTTCATATCTAGGATTTGCTCCAATCAAAAATATTAAATCAGTATCTTCAATTCCATTTATAGATGAATTAAATATATAATTCTCTCTTTCAGAGTTATCTAGAAATCTGTTATCTGATCTTGAGTCATAGTTGTTATTGTTTAAAGTTCTATCAAAAAACTCCTTAAAAATATAACCTGTTTCCATGTTGGTTAAATCTCCAACAAAACCACAAACTTTATCTTTTGATGAATTTTCAAATTTTGACTTAATAATTTTAAAGACCTCACTCCATGATGCTTTCTCAAATTTACCATTATATTTAATAAAAGGTGTATCTAGCCTTTGATTTAATAAACCATCGCAGGCGTATCTTGTTTTGTCTGAAATCCACTCTTCATTTATATCCTCATTAATTATTGGCAAAACCCTTTTCACTTCCCAATCATACGTATCTACTCTTACATTTGATCCAACAGCGTCCATCACATCGACAGTCTCTGTTTTTTTAAGTTCCCAAGGTCTTGCTTCAAAGACATAAGGTTTTGATGTTAGAGCACCCACCGGACAAAGATCTATTACATTTGCTGACAACTCTGATTGCATTGACTGTTCCAAATACGTTGTAATTTGCATATCTTCTCCTCTACCAATTGCTCCTAACTCAGACACTCCAGCAACTTCAGTAGCAAATCTTACGCATCGAGTACAATGTATACATCTCGTCATTTGTGTCTTAATTAATGGTCCCATATGTTTTTCTGGTACAGCTCTTTTATTCTCTTTAAATCGTGATTTATCTACTCCATAAAACATAGACTGGTCTTGAAGGTCACACTCACCACCTTGGTCACATACTGGGCAATCTAAAGGATGGTTAGCTAATAAAAATTCCATAACTCCTTTTCTAGCTTTTTCAACAAAAGGAGTGTTAGTTTTAATATTCATTCCCTCAGCAGCAGGCATTGCACAAGAAGCTATTGGTTTAGGAGATTTTTCCATTTCAACTAAACACATTCGACAGTTACCTGCTATTGATAATTTTTCGTGATAACAAAACCTAGGAATTTCTGCTCCAGCTTTTTCACATGCTTGTAGAACCGTTAATCCGTCATCTACCTCAATTTCAATATCATTTACTTTTAATTTAGGCATTTTTTTTATCTAATAAATGTTGGTCAACCAAATAAGGAATATTATTTTTTTTCTGAACAATAGGATCTAAATTATTTCTTTCCTCAATTTCTTTTTTAAAATGCCTTAACAATCCTTGTACAGGCCATGATGATCCTTCACCAAATGCGCAAATAGTATGGCCAGCAATTTGGTTTGTTACATCACCAAGCATATCTACTTCGTCTTTAGTAGCCTCTCCTTTTGCCATTCGCTCTAGCATTCTCCACATCCATCCTGATCCCTCCCTACATGGTGTACATTGTCCACAACTTTCATGTTTATAAAATCTAGCTATCCTTGCCATACATTTAATAATGTCTTGGTCCTTGTTAATAACCACAATTCCAGCAGTTCCTAATCCACTTTTTTCTGCCATTAGTGAATCAAAGTCCATAGTCAATGTCTCACATTTTTCTTTTGGTATCAGTGGCATTGATGAACCACCCGGAATTACAGCCTGTAAATTTTCCCATCCACCAATAACTCCTCCGGCGTGCACCTCAATTAATTCTTTTAAAGGAATATTCATTTCTTCCTCAACATTACATGGATTCTTCACATTACCTGAAATACAAAAAATTTTTGTACCTGTATTTTTTTCTCTACCCAACGATGAAAACCATTTACCACCTCTTCTAAGAATTGTTGGAACTACAGCTATTGTCTCAACATTATTAATAATTGTTGGACATCCATAGAGTCCAATCAATGCTGGAAAAGGTGGTTTTAATCTTGGTTGACCTTTTTTACCTTCTATACTTTCAAGTAAAGCTGTTTCTTCTCCACAAATATAAGCACCTGCTCCGTAGTGAATATAGATATCTAAATCCCATCCAGTTCCAGCAGCATTTTTACCAATTAAATTTTTTTCATAAGCTTCATCAATAGCTGATTGTAATTTTTGACCTTCTATAAAATATTCACCCCTAATATAAATATAACAAACATGAGCTTGAACTGCATAAGAGGCTATTAGACATCCTTCGATTAATTTGTGAGGCTCAAATCTCAGAATATCTCTATCTTTGCAGGTACCTGGTTCCGACTCGTCTGCGTTAATAACTAAATAATGAGGTCTAGATCCAACTTCTTTAGGAGCAAATGACCATTTTAAACCTGTAGGAAATCCAGCACCCCCTCTTCCTCTAAGTTGAGAATCTTTTATTTCATTAATGATCCAATCTCTTCCTTTTGCTATAAATTCTGAAGTATTTACCCAATCACCTCTTGTTTGAGCAGATTTAACATCTGCACCCATATCATTATACAAATTTTTAAAAATTCTGTCTTGATCTTTAAGCATTTTTTATATCCATAAGTGTTTTTCTATTATTTTCAGGTTCAGTATTTAATCGTCCTCGATATGATCCTGGTTTTGGGTCTTCACCTTTTAAAATTTTATCAAATATTTCTATTGTTTTTTCTTTATCTAAATCTTCATAATAATTATCATTAATTTGCATCATTGGAGCATTAACACATGCTCCTAAACATTCTACTTCCATCCAAGAACAACTTTTATCATTTGATAATTCATTTTCTTTATCTGAAATTTTTTCCTTACAAGCTTCAACTAATTTATTTGCTCCTCTAATCATGCAAGGAGTAGTAGTACAAACCTGAACAAAGTACTTTCCTACTGGTGATAAATTATACATGGTATAAAAAGTTGCTACCTCATAAACTTTTATGTAAGGCATATCTAAAAACTTTGCGATATATTTCATAGCAGCCAATGGTATCCAATTATCATTCTGTTTTTGAGCTATATATAGTAAAGCCATTACAGCACTTTGCTGTTTACCTTCAGGATATTTTAAAACTATTTTGTTTGCTTCTTCCATCGATGAAGGACTGAACTCAAAAGATTCAGGTTGATTTTTTGCAGGTCTTCTTAGGCTCATCTATCTACCTCACCAAAAACTATATCTAATGAACCCAATACTGCTGGTACATCAGCTAACATATGTCCTTTAATCAAATAGTCCATTGATTGAAGATGTGAAAATCCAGGAGCTCTTATTTTACATTTGTAAGGTTTATTAGATCCATCTGAAATCAAATAAACTCCAAATTCACCTTTAGGGGCTTCAACTGCTGTATAAATTTCATCTTTAGGAACTCTATAGCCCTCTGTAAAAAGTTTAAAATGATGAATTAGTGCTTCCATTGATTGTTTAATATCTTTTTTAGATGGTGGGCTTATCTTGCCATCTAAAGATTTTATTGGACCTTTTTCCATTTTAGAAAGGCACTGCTTAATAATAGATACACTTTCTTTCATTTCTTCTATTCTGCATAAGTACCTGTCGTAGCAATCTCCATTTTTTCCAACTGGAATTTTAAAATCTAATTGTTCATAACAATCATAAGGTTGAGATTTTCTTAAATCCCAGGGAACGCCTGATCCTCTAATCATCACGCCTGAAAAGGAATAATCTAAAGCATCCTGTTTGGTAACAACCCCTATATCTACATTTCTTTGTTTAAAAATTCTGTTCTCAGTTAATAAACTTTCTAAATCATTAATTATTTTTGGAAATGTTACACAAAATTCAGCTATATCTTCTTCCAAACCTTGGGGTAAATCTTGATGAACTCCACCTGCTCTAAAATAATTTGCATGAAGTCTTGAACCAGAAACTCTCTCATAAAAACCCATTAACTTTTCTCTTTCCTCAAACCCCCATAAAGTTGGAGTTAGAGCACCAACGTCCATAGCTTGTGTAGTCACGTTTAATATATGGCTTAAAATTCTTCCTATCTCACAAAATATTACTCTTATATATTGAGCTCTAATTGGAACATCTATTTCAAGTATTTTTTCAGTTGCTAAAGCAAAGGCATGTTCTTGGTTCATCGGAGCAACATAATCTAGTCGATCAAAATAAGGAACTGCTTGCATATAAGTTTTGTTTTCAATTAGTTTTTCTGTACCTCTATGTAATAATCCAATATGAGGATCGGCTTTCTCAACCACTTCACCATCTAATTCTAAAATTAATCTTAACACACCATGAGCAGCTGGGTGTTGAGGACCAAAGTTTAAATTAAGGTTTTTAATTTTTTTTGTCATTATTATCTAATTCTTCTTTAATATATTTAGTGCCTTCCCATGGGCTTTCGTAATCGAAGTTTCTGTAGTTTTGTTCAAGTTTGACTGGCTCACTTATTACTTTTTTTTGATCTTCACTGTATCTAACCTCTGTATGTCCTGTTAAGGGAAAATCTTTTCTAAGTGGATGTCCTTCAAAGCCATAATCAGTTAGTATTCTTCTTAAATCTGGATGATCTTTAAAAGAAACACCGTACATGTCAAACACTTCTCTTTCCATCCA
>CACKXR010000018.1 GCA_902604175.1 uncultured Pelagibacteraceae bacterium | reverse complement strand
ATATATTATTTGTTCCTTTGGTGGCATTTGATAAAAAATTAAATAGATTAGGTTATGGTGGTGGCTTTTATGACCGTTACATTCAAAAGATATCAAAAATCAAAAAAGTAGTAAAAGTTGGTCTTGCTTTTTCTTTTCAAAAATTAAAAACCATACCAGTTAACAAACATGATAAGAAATTAGATATAGTTATAACTGAGAAAGATATTATTTAATGAAAATATTATTTTTGGGTGATGTAGTAGGTATCGCTGGTTGTTCGAAGTTGACTAACAATCTCTTAGGTGAAATTAAATCAAAAAATATTGATTTTGTTATTGTTAATGGTGAAAATGCTGCTTCCCAAGGAGTAGGACTTACAAAAGAAATATGTAAAGATTTTTTTAATTGTGGAGTAAATGTTATTACAACAGGAAATCATGTTTGGGATCAAAGAGAAATTATGGAATATATTGAGAAAGAAGAAAGATTATTACGTCCTAAAAATCTTTTTGAACCTGCACCAGGAAAAGGATTTAATATTTATAAAACGAAAGACAATATAAAAATTGGTGTTTTAAATTTGATGGGAAATGTATTTATGAAAAAGTGTGAAGATGTTTTTCAAGCTTCAGAGAAATTTTTAAGTGAGAATAAATTAAAAGAAAATTATGACTTACTTGTTGTTGATTTTCATGGTGAGATTACGAGTGAAAAAAATGCAATTGGTCATTTTTTTGACGGCAAAGCCACACTTTTAGTAGGAACTCACACCCATATCCCAACTAATGATGCAAGAATTTTAAATAATGGTACAGGATATCAAACAGACGCTGGTATGTGTGGTGACTATGATTCAGTCATTGGTATGAATAAAGAAAACTCATTAAATAGATTTTTAAAAAAAAACTCCACTAAACATTTTCCAGCTATTGGTGATGCTACTTTGAGTGGTGTTATAGTTGAATGTAATATAGAAACTGGCTTAGCAAATAACATTCAGAGCTATATTTATGGAAATTTTTTCAAAAATTAAATAAAAAATTATGGCAGGACACTCTCACTGGGCTGGAATAAAGCATAAAAAAGGTAAAGCAGATAAACAGCGTTCAAAAATTTTTTCAAAATTATCAAAAGAAATTACAGTTGCTGCAAAACTTGGTGATAAAGACCCTGCAATGAATCCTAGATTGAGATCTGCTATTCAAGCTGCAAGATCTGCCAATATGCCTAAAGACAATATTGAGAGAGCAATTGATAAATCATCTTCAACAACTGGATCCAATTTTGAGAATTTAAGATATGAGGGATTTGGACCTGATAAAATTGCTGTTATTGTGGAGACGTTAACGGATAATAAAAATAGAACAGCTTCTAACATAAGAACAATTTTTCAAAAAAATGGTGGGAGTTTAGGAACCCAGGGATCAGCCTCTCATAATTTTAAACAATTGGGCATCATTAAGATTGATAAAAAAGAAATTTCTGAGGAAAACATTTTGGAATTAGCCATAGATGCTGGAGCTGATGAGTGTATATCTCATATCGATTTTCATGAAATTCATTGTCCTCTTAGTGAAATTTATAATGTAAAAAAAAAATTAGAAAAAACAATATCCAATTTTATTTCAACAGAGATCGAATGGATACCTCTAAATAGTGTTGATATTCATATTAAAAAAAAAGATGAGATAACTGAATTTCTAGATAGTTTAGAAGATGATGACGATGTACAAAATGTTTTTTCAAATGTAAATTTAGAGGTTAATTGATGCTAATAATAGGAATTGATCCAGGAATATCAGGATCAATTTGTTTCTTTCAAGATGGGCAAATACAAGATGTGGTGGAGATGCCAACGATGATTGAAGGTAAAAAAAATAAAAAACAAGTAAACGGATCTCAGATTTTTAATGAAATTTCAGAGAAAATAAAAAATATGGATAAAAAAAACATAAAAGTGGTTATAGAGCATGTTACAGCAATGCCAGGCCAAGGTGTTACTAGCATGTTCAATTTTGGTCAATCTTTTGGAATACTGAAAGGAATTTGTAGTGCTATGCAGCTTTCAGTTTACTTTGTTCGACCTGCCAAGTGGAAGAAATATTTTAATTTAATTAATTCAGAAAAAGATGCAAGTAGAACAAAAGCAATTGAAATTTTTCCGTATTATTCATCTCATCTTTCAAAAAAAAAGGATTCTAACAAGGCAGATGCCATTTTAATATCAAGTTTTTTCTTTGAAACGTATAAAGAAGAGTAATAACAACATTATTTAAGTCAAATTCATGACACATTTAAGTGTGAAAGGTAATTATGGAAGCAGATATAGCATCAAAAGCTGTAGAACTAGGTACTAACACAGATTTTTCTTTATTTAGCTTATTTTTAAGAGCAGATATAATAGTGAAATCAGTGATGATTATTTTAATTCTTTGCTCAGTATATTCTTGGGCGGTTATTATAGATAAATTAAGATTGTTTAAAAAAATAAATAAATCCTCTGAGGAATTTGAGGAAAAATTTTGGAATTCCAAGTCTGCTGAAAATTTATACAACAGTTTACCATCGAAACTTGAAGATCCAATGTCTTTAGTTTTTCAAAATGCGATGGAAGGATTATTAAAAAAAAAATCAAGACATAATTTAAGCGAGAGAACTAGTGCACTTTTAGAGAGTGGTATCGAGAAACAAATGTCAAAAATTGAAAAAGGCTTTACTTTTTTAGCAACGGTTGGTTCTACGGCGCCATTTATAGGTTTGTTTGGAACTGTTTGGGGCATCATGAACTCTTTTCAATCAATTGCAATTTCAAGAAATACCAGTCTCGCAATAGTAGCACCAGGGATTGCCGAGGCATTATTTGCAACAGCATTAGGTTTATTAGCAGCAATACCTGCAGTGGTTGCTTATAATAAATTTAATAATGATTCTAAAAAATATTTTGAAAAATTAGAAAATTTTTCAAAAAGGTTTTTGACTATAATTTAAATGGCCTTTAAATTGAATCGCTTTTCAAAAGAACCTATGAGTGAAATTAACGTTACTCCATTTGTTGATGTAATGTTAGTCTTATTAATTATTTTTATGGTAACAGCACCTTTATTAACTGTCGGTGTTCAAGTAGATTTACCAGAAAGTTCAGCAGACTCTCTTCCCGAGGAAACAGAACCCTTAACATTATCTATAAATGCAAAAGGTGAAATATTTATTCAGGAGTCTAAAGTTGAATACAAGAATATTATTGCTAAAGTTTTGGCGGTCTCAAAAAATAGAACAGATACAAGGATTTATGTAAGAGGTGACAAAACTATAAATTATGGAAGAGTTCTTGAAATAATGGGACTTCTGTCAGGTTCTGGTTTTACAAAAGTGGCATTAATTTCGGAACCTTATAAACAAAGGTAGCTTAAGTGAATAGTAGTATATTTATATCTTCTGTTTTTCACGCATTATTAATAGTTGTGACAGCATTGAGTCTACCCTTTTTATCCAAGAAACCTTTGAATATACCACCTGTAGTATCAGTCGAATTAATACAGATAGCTGAAAAAACAAATATTCCTTTTGCCCCAAAAGCAAAAAAAATAATAGAGAAAGTTAAGGAAAAAGAAAAACTTGTATCTGAACAAGCCCCACCAAAAAAAGTTAAAAAAACAAAAACTAAAACTGTAGTCTCTCCTGATCAAAAGAATAAAAAAATTGAAAGTCAAACCCCTGAGTCAATTCCTCTACCAGAAAAAACAGTAAAGAAAGTTAAAACAAAAGAGGAAAACAAACAAAATCCAGAAAAAGTTGATAAAGAAGTGAAGCAAGTTTCTGAGTTTGAAAAAAAAGATTTATTTGATCCAACTAATATTGCAGCATTAATTGACAAATCGAAAGAGCAAAGTGCTGAGGTATTAAAAAAAAATAGCGATATTACTCAAGATCAAGAAAGAAATATTGAGAACTCAGGACTTACATTAAGTGAAGAAGATACTCTTAAAGCTCAAATTTTTGGATGCTGGAGTATTCCTCTAGGATTACCTTATAATGAAAATTTATTGGTAAGAATTAAATTGAAATTAAAGCCTGACGGATCAGTTACAAAAACTGAAATATTAGATCATGCAAGAATGAATAAACCTGGACAGGGCTTTTATAAAGTTTTAGCTGAAAGTGCCTTAAGAGCTGTAAAATTATGTCAGCCACTAAGAGTTCCTACCACTGGTTATGAAAGATGGAAAGAATTACAATTAAATTTTGATGCAAGAGAGATGTTAGAAGGATAACATAAACTTTAAATGATTAAAAAAATTATCGTATTATTTTTGATTTTAATTCCAATGAACTCCTTTGCATTAATTGAAGTTGATATTACCCGAGGTAATCTAGATCCTCTCCCCATAGCAGTTTCGCCTTTATCTATTGATGAAAAATCTAAAAAAAGTTTTAAGAAGGTTCTTAATAAACAGAACATTGGGGAAGAAATATCAAATATTGTTGAAAATAATTTAAAAACATCTGGATTGTTTAATCCTTTAAGTAAAGAAGCTTTTTTGCAAGCTCCAGACATTGCTAACTTGAAACCAAGATTTGAGGATTGGAATTTAATTAAAGCACAAGCACTTATTACAGGCAAAGTAAGCAATGTAAATGAAAAATTAAGAGTAGAGTTTAGATTGTGGGATGTGCTAGCTGCTAAAGAAATGATGGCATTAGCATTTACGACAGTTCCAAGTAATTGGCGAAGAGTAGGCCACATTATTTCTGATAAAATTTATGAGAGACTTACTGGAGAAAAAGGATATTTTGATACTAGAATTATTTATGTTGCTGAGGAAGGTCCCAAAACACAAAGAATCAAAAAATTAGCAATCATGGATCAAGATGGTTTCAATAACAAATTTTTAACTTTAGGTAATGAATTAGTGCTTACTCCTAGATTCAATCCTACAAGTCAAATGGTTACTTATTTATCTTATTTCAAAAATCTTCCAAGAGTTTACCTGTTAGATATCGAGACCGGAACGCAGGAAGTTGTAGGAGATTTTCCTGGTATGACATTTGCACCAAGATTTTCCCCAGATGGAAAAAAAATTATTATGAGTCTAGCAAAAGATGGTAAATCAGATATTTATAGTATGGACCTTGAGAATAGAATTGTAGAAAAAATTACAAATCATCCATCTATCGATACCTCCCCTTCTTACTCACCAGATGGAAAATATATAACATTTAATTCTGATAGAAGTGGATATCAACAGATTTATATAATGAAGAGTGATGGAAGTGACGTAAAAAGAATTTCATTTGGAAATGGACTTTATGGAACTCCAGTATGGTCACCCAGGGGAGACTTAATCGCATTTACGAAATTACATAAAGGTAAATTTTATATAGGTGTTATGAGAACAGATGGAAAAGGTGAGAGGTTGTTAACTGAAAATTACTATCAAGAAGCACCGTCATGGTCACCAAATGGCAGAGTGTTAATTTTTTATAGAGAAACAAAGACAAATGACAAAGGAGAAGGTTTTACCGCAAAGTTGTGGTCTATTGATTTGACAGGTTATAATGAGCGTCAAATAAAGACACCAACTGATGCATCTGACCCATCATGGTCATCATTATTAAGTAATTAATATAAATTTAACCTAAGAATTATTGAAATTTCTTGATTTTTAGACTTGAAACCTCTAATTAGTTGTGAAATGGTAATACTTTGAAATTAGCAGCAAGGAGCAATTTAATGACACTAACCAAAATTTTTAAAAATTCACTTTTAGTATTAATATCATGTTTAATTTTATCAGCATGTGCAACCAAAAAAGAAATTGCATCTGATATCAAAGGCTCAATGCAAGGTGATGTTTATACTGGTACAGACACAGTTGAATATTTGGCTGAAGGTGTTCCAGACAGAGTTTTCTTTGCAACAAATGAGTCAATATTAACTACAGCCTCTAGAGAAACTTTAAGAGCACAAGCAGCATGGTTAAGAAAAAATTCAGGTATTAATGTAGTACTTGAAGGTCATGCCGATGAAAGAGGAACTAGAGAATACAACTTAGCCCTTGGAGAAAGAAGAGCTAATGCAGCTAAAGATTATTTAATGACTTACGGTATATCTTCTAACAGAATTACAGTTTTAAGTTATGGAAAAGAAAGACCTGTTGACTCTGGATCAAATCCCTTGTCATGGTCAAAAAATAGAAGATCAGTTACTGTTAAAGCAAATTAAAAATTACAAGATAAAGACCCCAATTATTTCAGTAATATTGGGGTCTTTTTTTTGCCATTTTTATAATCTTAAAGTAATCCTTTAATGAGATTGGTATTTAAATTAAATGTTCTAAAGATTTTTTTTGTTTTTAATTTTTTTATAATCAGTAATTCATTTGCAGACAATCACAATATATATGAAACTTTAGAAATTATTAAGAATGACATTAAAACTCTTGAGAGAGCGGTTTACTCTGGATCAATTGAGGTAGAAAATTCATCGATAAGTAGCTCAGACTTAAAAATTGATCCAAATTCAGAAGATGTTCTTACAAGACATTTGCTTAAATTATCTGAAATTGAGGGACAATTTAGAGAATTAACAAACAAATTTGAAGAAATAAATTTTAAAATAGATAAACTTTCCAATCGATTATCAAAAATTCAAGCTGATAACCAAATAAGATTTCAAGATATAGAGTCGTCATTTAGCTCAAAAACATTAAGTGAAAGTTCATCTACATTAAACTCAAAACCTAAAATAGTGGAGAATAAAATACTTCCAGGAAGTTCTCAGCCTCAAGATCTTGGTTCAATATCATATAAAGATACAGAAACTTCAGATACATCTCAACAAATTCAATCAGTTGAAACGACTGGTACAATTGTAACTGAAAACTTTCAATCAGAAGATAAACTATTACCTAAAGATGTTTCACCAGAAAAACAGTATGAATTTGCAACTAGTTTTTTAAAAGTAGGAGATTATAATACAGCAGAGAGAGCGTTTAGAGAATTTGTTCTTTCCAATAAAGATCACGAACTAGCAGGAAGTGCTCAGTATTGGTATGCAGAAACATTTAGGATAAGACAATTATATACTGATGCTGCAACTGCTTATTTAGAAGGATATCAAAAATATCCAAAAGGAAAGAAGGCGCCAATAAATTTATTAAAACTAGGTGTATCAATGGTACAAATTGGAGAAAAAGACCAAGGATGTAAAATGATTAATGGTGTAGAGCTTCAATATCCAAATGCAAATCAATCAGTACTACAAAAAGCAAAATATGAGTCCAAAAAATTTGAATGTATCAAACAAGACTCATAAATATTTACTCAACAAATTAAGAGATAAAAGAATATTTCAAATTTATAGAAAATTTGAAAATATCCTTAAATTAAAACAAGATTTTATTGTTGGGGTTTCAGGCGGTGTAGATAGCTTGGCTTTATGTTTCTTAACCAAAATTTATTCAATTAAAAAATCATGTAAAGTCTTTTATTATATAGTTGATCATAGACTTAGAAAAGGTTCATCCGCTGAAGCACAAATGGTAAAAAAATTATTAAAAAAACACTATATAGTGTCGAATATTTTAAATTGGTATGGAAAAAAACCTAAGAGCAATATTCAGTCTTTAGCTAGAAATAAAAGATATAGTCTTCTGATTAATCAAGCTAAAAAATTGGATATCAAAACTATTTTAACAGGTCACCACTTAGACGACTTATATGAAAATTTTTTTATAAGAATTTCTAGAGGAAGTGGGCTTAAAGGCTTGGCTTCTTTTAGTGAAAAAACTTTTAGAGATAAAGTAAATATATTTAGACCACTTATAAGTTTTGAAAAAAAACATTTAAACTACGTTACCAGAAATGTTTTTAAATCTTATATTGAAGATCCCTCTAACCAGGATAACAAATATAAAAGGGTAAGAATCAGAAAGTTAATAAATCATCTTAAGGAAGATGGACTGGACAAGAAAAAATTTTTGTTAACAATTAAAAATTTGAGAGACTCTAATGAAACTATAAAATTTTACGTAGCAAAAAATTTGAAAGATAATTCATATATTTATAGAGATAAAAGCAAAATTATATTAAATGAAGAATTTTTTAAACAACCTCATGAAGTAACTTTTAGATCGTTAACAGAAATAATTAAATTTGTTGGAAACAAATATTACTCTGCTAGAGGAAAGAAAGTTGACAATATTATAGATAAATTAAAAGACGACTCCAGAATTTCTCTTAAATTTACACTTGCCAATTGTATTATTTACAAAGCGCATCAGTCAACCATAGTTCTAAAAGAGCACTAAATATAATATTTTCATTGATATTTTGTCACTTGTTAAATTGATAATAATTCTTATTTTAGCTGTATGAATTTAAAAAATCTTGCAATGTGGGGAATAATAGTTTTCCTGACAATTGGGCTCTACAATATGTTTAAAAGCCCTCAACCTAATCCTAGAGGTGGCAATCAAATAATTTTTTCTGATTTTTTAACATCAGTTGATAATGGAGAAGTTTTAAAGGTTGAGATACAAGGTAACAATATTAAGGGAGTTTATTCTAATGGTAAGTCATTCTCTACTTACTCTCCCAACGACCCAAATTTAATTGAAAAGTTATCAGAAAAAGGAGTGAGTATTTCAGCTGCACCATTAGATGAAAAAATGCCGTCTTTGTTTGGTGTATTACTTTCATGGTTTCCTATGCTGTTGTTAATTGCTGTTTGGATTTTCTTCATGAGACAGATGCAAGGTGGCAGAGGCGGAGCAATGGGGTTTGGAAAATCAAAAGCAAAAATGATGAATGAGCTTAAAGGAAAAGTTACATTCAACGATGTTGCAGGAGTTGAAGAAGCTAAAGAAGAAGTTGAGGAGATTGTAGAATTTTTAAAAGATCCAAAAAAATTCAGTAGACTTGGAGGTAAAATACCAAGAGGTGCATTATTAGTTGGACCTCCTGGTACTGGAAAAACTCTTTTAGCCAGAGCAATTGCAGGTGAAGCGGGTGTTCCATTTTTTACTATTTCTGGTTCAGATTTTGTTGAGATGTTTGTTGGTGTTGGAGCTTCAAGAGTAAGAGATATGTTTGAACAGGGAAAAAAAAACTCCCCGTGTATAATTTTTATTGACGAGATAGATGCTGTTGGAAGAAGTCGTGGTGCGGGTTTAGGAGGAGGTAATGACGAGAGAGAACAAACATTAAACCAATTATTGGTGGAAATGGATGGTTTTGATACAAATGAAGGAGTTATTATCATTGCTGCAACTAACAGACCTGATGTTTTAGATCCTGCATTATTAAGGCCAGGTAGATTTGATAGACAAGTAGTTGTCTCTAATCCAGACATAATTGGAAGAGAGAAAATTCTAAAAGTCCATGTTAAGAAAATTAAAATGGCGCCAGATGTTAACTTAAGAACAGTTGCAAGAGGCACACCGGGATTTTCAGGTGCAGATCTAGCAAATCTTGTTAACGAAGCAGCTTTATTAGCTGCTAGAAAAAATAAACGAATTGTTACTTTAGTAGAATTTGAAGACGCAAAAGATAAAGTAATGATGGGGTCTGAAAGAAGATCAATGGTAATGACTGAAGAAGAGAAAACTTTAACAGCTTATCATGAAGCTGGACATGCAATTGTAACTATTAATGAGAGTGCAGCATATCCAATTCATAAAGCTACTATAATTCCAAGGGGAAGAGCTCTTGGCATGGTTATGCAATTACCAGAAAGAGATGAATTATCACAAACGCGTGAGCAGTTACACGCCCAACTTGCTATTGCAATGGGTGGAAGGGTTGCAGAAGAAATAATATTTGGTGAAGATAAAGTTACCACTGGAGCATCGAGTGATATCGAACAAGCAACTAAAAGAGCAAGAGCTATGGTCATGAGAGCAGGATTAAGCAAGGAACTTGGACCAGTCGCATATGGAGAAAATGAGGAAGAAGTTTTCTTGGGTAGATCAGTGGCAAGACAACAAAATATGTCAGAGGAAACGGCACAAAAAGTAGATTCTGAAATAAGAAAAATAGTTGATAAAGGTTATGAAAGAGCAAGAAAAGTATTAACCGAAAAAATTGATGATTTGCACAAGTTAGCTAAAGCTCTTTTAACCTATGAAACTCTATCAGGAGAGGAAATAGAAAATTTGATAAATAAAAATGTTTATCCAAAAGATAAAGAAGATATTAAGGTTGAAGATAACGATAAGGGTTCTGCACTAAGTTCATTAGGACTTAAACCGAAGATAGTTCACTAACCTTATATATGACAAGATATTACACAAGAGTGTGTAATTTCTATTATGGGTCTAAGTCTAAAATTTTATTAGCGAAAAATAAATCACTACCACTTCACGGTAATAAAGAAATTTCTTTTAATCAAATTGAAATAATTACAAGAAAATCAAAAAAAACAGTATTTATTAATCAAATTAATAAATTATCACATTCATTAAAAAAAAAAATTAATTCTGATTTAAAGAAAATTACTTCAAAAAAAAAAAATTTTTGCAATTTAAAATTTAAATCAATTCCAAATTTTTTGGGAGTTTTAAATTTGACACCTGACAGTTTTTCAGATGGGGGAAAATTTAATAAAAAAGATAAAGCTATGCAACAAGCTATAAATTTATTTAATTCAGGAGCTAACTTAATTGATATTGGAGGAGAGTCAACTAGACCAGGATCTAAACCTATAAATGAAAAGTTGGAATGGAGTAGAATAAATAAAATTTTAAAAATATTGAGCAAAAAAATACCAATATCTTTAGATACAAGAAAATCAAATATAATGAAAAAAGGAATTCAACTTGGAGTAAAGTTAATCAATGATGTATCAGGTTTGGAATATGACTCAGAAACTACAAATGTATTAAGGCTTAATAATACTCCATTTGTACTACAGCATAGCCAAGGCCGTCCTGAGGATATGCAAAATAACCCTTATTACAAAAATGAATTGTTAGATATTTATGATTTTTTTGAGAAAAAATTAAAATTTTTGAGATCCATTGGAATAAAGCATAATAAAATAATCATTGATCCTGGAATAGGTTTTGGAAAAAATTTGAAACATAATATGAATTTAATAAAGAACATTTCTATTTTTCATTCACTTGGTTTTCCTATACTTGTGGGAAACTCAAGAAAAAGGTTTATTAAAGATATATCTAAAAATAATGATAGTAATTTAAGGATTGGAGGCACAGTAGCTTCCTCAATTTATATGATGACCCAAGGTGTTCAAATTTTAAGAGTTCATGATGTTAATGAAGTTATGCAGGGTATAAAAGTTTATAAAGAAATAATTAAAAATTAATGCCAAAAAAATACTTTGGAACTGATGGAATTAGAGGTGCAATAAATAGCAAAAATATAAATGGAGAAATGTTTTTTAAGTTTGGTTTAGCATCAGGAACCTTTTTTAGATCACAAAAAAAAAATAAACAAGTTGCTATAATTGCCAAGGATACAAGACTTTCAGGTTATATGCTCGAACCAGCTTTGGTGTCCGGATTAACTTCAGCTGGTATGCATGTCTACACTTTGGGACCTCTACCTACGAATGGTTTAGCAATGCTGACTAAAACCATGAAAGCTAACATGGGGATAATGATAACTGCATCACACAATCCACATTATGATAATGGATTAAAATTATTTGGCCCAGACGGAATGAAATTATCTGACAAAATTGAAAAGAAAATTGAATATTTAATAGATCAAAATATTGAAAAAAATTTATCTGAACCTGAAAAATTAGGAAGAGTACAAAGATTAGAGTCAGGAACTAGAGATTATATTAAAATCTTAAAAAAAAACTTTTCTGAGGATTTTAACTTAAGAGGACTTAGGATTGTTATAGACTGTGCAAATGGAGCAGGTTATAAAGCTGGTCCTGAATTATTAAAATCATTAGGAGCGAAAGTTGTAGCTATTGGTGTTAATCCAAATGGTATTAATATTAACAAAAATTGTGGATCAGTCTATCCACATAATATTAAAAGGGCAGTAAAAAAATACAAAGCACATATTGGTATTTCATTAGATGGTGATGCTGATCGAATCTTAATGTGTGATGAAAAAAGTAACATTATTGATGGAGATCAAATTATTGCTGCTTTAGGAAACAGATGGAAAAATAAAAAAATGTTAAAAGGGGGAGTGGTTGGTACATTAATGTCCAACTATGGTTTAGAGAAATACTTTAAAACTCTTAATATTAATTTTATTCGGGCAAATGTTGGTGACAGATATGTGAAAGAAAAAATGCAAAAATATAAATTTAATTTAGGTGGTGAACAGTCAGGACATATTATTCTTGGAAAATTTGCAACTACTGGAGATGGATTGTTGGTTGCCTTAGAGGCCTTATTTGCATTGAGAAAAGGAAAAAAAGCTAGCGTATTTTTTTCGAAATTTAAAAAAATTCCCCAAATATTAAAAAATATAGATGTAAAAGATAAAAACATAATAAATAAATCAGATATAAAAAGATCTATTAAAATTGCAGAAAAAAAAATTAAAGGACATGGGAGAATTTTAGTAAGAAAGTCAGGGACAGAGTCAAAGATAAGAGTGATGGGTGAAAGTGAAAATTTAGATCTTCTAACAAAGTGTATAAACATAATTATAAAAAAAATTAAATAAATTGCAGATAAAATCAAAAGTACTAATTATTGCTGGATCTGACTCTTCTGGTGGTGCAGGAATACAAGCGGATATAAAAACAGTTACTGCATTAGGTTCATATGCTATGACTGCAATAACAGCTGTAACAGCTCAAAATACCACTGGTGTTAAATCAATTATCTCAATTAATCCAAAGGAAATTTATGACCAAATTATATTTTCCTCAAATGATATTAGACCAGATGCTATAAAGATTGGGATGTTGCATTCAGCAAAGGTAATCAGATCAGTCATTAAGTCGTTAGATCAAATTAAAGTTAGAAAAATTGTTTTAGATCCAGTCATGGTTGCAAAGGGAGGAGCAAAATTAATTGATAATAAGGCAATAAATTTACTTAGGTCTACCTTGATAAAGAAAGTATTAATGATAACTCCAAATATTCCTGAGGCAGAAATTTTAACTAATACTAAAATAAAAACAAAAGAGGACATGATTGTTGCTGCACAAAAGTTAATTAACCTTGGGGCGAAAAATGTTCTTATTAAAGGTGGTCATTTAAGAGGAAAATTTGTTCAAGATATTTATGCAAATAGTAATGATATCAACATTTTTAATAGCAAAAGAGTTAAAACAAAAAATACTCATGGAACTGGTTGCACATTATCCAGTGCTGTAACAACATTTTTATCATGTGGAAAACCAGTAAAGAAATCTTGTGAGCTTGGAATTAAGTATGTAAATTTAGCTATTAAATCTAATCCTAATTATGGCATCGGTCATGGTCCTATAAATCATCTTAATGCAATAAGTATAAACAAAAAATTTAAATAATGAAAAATATAGTAGTTGTTGGTTCGCAATGGGGAGATGAAGGAAAGGGCAAGATAGTTGATTGGCTTTCTGAACAAGCAGATGTTGTAATAAGATTCCAAGGAGGACACAATGCAGGACATACACTTGTTATTGATGGTGTGACTTATAAACTAAGATTACTTCCCTCAGGAATAGTAAGAAAAAACAAAATTTCAATTATTGGCAATGGAGTAGTAGTTGATCCCTGGGCACTACTAGACGAGGTAGAGGAAATAAAATTAAAAGGAGTAGATGTTAATGTTGATAATTTTATTATTTCAGAGTCTGCAAATTTAATTTTACCATTTCATAAAGAAATGGATGAAATAAGAGAAGATGCAGCTGGTAAAGGGAAAATTGGTACTACAAGACGGGGAATTGGACCTGCTTACGAGGATAAAGTAGGTAGAAGATCTATAAGAGTAATGGATTTAAGATCTGAACAAAATTTAGATCATAGGTTAGAGTCAGTTTTGATACACCATAATGCTATTAGAAAAGGTTTAGGAAAAAAAATTTTTGAAAAAGAGGAACTAAAAAAACAATTATTAAAAATTGCTCCTAAAATACTAAAATTTTCTCAACCTGTTTGGCTTAAAATTGATCAATTTAAAAAACAAAAAAAGAAAATTTTATTCGAAGGGGCTCAAGGAATTTTGTTAGATGTTGATCACGGCACGTATCCCTATGTTACATCTTCAAATACTGTAGCATCAACTGCTGCAACAGGAACTGGTTGTGGACCGAATTCAATTAATTATGTACTAGGAATAACCAAAGCATATACTACCCGAGTGGGAGAAGGACCTTTCCCAACTGAGTTGAAAGATAATATTGGAGAATTACTAGGCACAAGGGGAAAAGAATTTGGAACTGTTACTAGCAGAAAAAGAAGATGTGGTTGGTTTGATGGTGTTCTAGTTAGGCAAACTATTAAAATTTCTGGAATTGATGGAATTGCGCTTACTAAATTAGATGTATTAGATGAATTGGATGAAATTAAAATGTGTATATATTATGAGTTAGACGGAAAAAAAATTGATTATTTACCAGCAGCTGCTGAGGATCAATTAAAAATAAAACCAATATTTAAAACTTTCCCAGGATGGAAAACTTCAACAAGTGGAATAAAAAATATGGATGGTTTACCAGAAAATGCAAAAAAATATATTTTTGCAATTG
>CACKXR010000017.1 GCA_902604175.1 uncultured Pelagibacteraceae bacterium | reverse complement strand
TGTGGCTTTAAGAATGAAACAACATTGTGAAAATGCACAAAAGGCTGTTAATTTTTTAAAAAAACACAAGGAAGTCACTAAAGTAATTTACTCGACTGAGCACGACAAACATATTTCAGATAGAGCTAAACAATACTTAAAAGGTGGAAATGGACCCATGGTTGGTATTGAACTAAAAGGTGGAATTGAAGCAGGCAAAAGATTCATTGAGTCCTTAAAAATGTTTTATCATGTAGCAAATATTGGAGATGCTAGAAGTTTAGCTATTCACCCAGCTAGTACAACACACAGTCAATTAAATGATAAAGAACTTGCTGCGTCAGGCGTAACTCAAAGTTATGTTAGACTATGTATAGGTATTGAGCATATAGATGACATTATCGAAGATTTAGATCAAGCTTTAAATAAATCTTCAAAAGGTAAACTTAAAGCAGTTAGTTAGGTTTGGTATTTATAAAGAAAAAATAAATAGATGAAGTTACTAAAAAAATGGAACTCACTTGGTGTACAGCAGCAATATAAATTTGTGCACCAAGTATAATCGTTAAAATTCCTAAAATAATCTGTAATATTATAAAAAATCCTAAAATATTAACTGATCTGTATAGTTTAGTTATTTTATTTTTATATACTTTAAATATTATCATCATATAAAATAATCCAATTACGTATGCTAGGTTTCTGTGAATAAACTGAACTAACGATGGATCACTAAAAGCAGATAACTTAAATAAATTTTCAACATTATTATCATTTGGAAAATAAGTATTTCCCATTAATGGCCAAGAATTATAAATTTTTCCAGCATCCATTCCAGATACAAATGCACCAATTACAATTTGCAATAAAATTAAAACTAAAAAAATAAATGGAATAATTGAATTTAATCCATAAGAAACTTGATTATAATTTTGATATTTTAGATAATTCCAAAAAATTAACGATAAAATCAGAAAAGCAATTAACAAATGAATAGATAATCTGAAATGACTAACATCCACCCTATCAACTAAACCGCTACTGACCATATACCAACCAACAAAACCTTGGAAACAAATAAGAAAAAAAATTAAATATAAATCTAGTATTTTAGAGATTTTAATTTTGAAGGAAAAATATATAAGTGGTATTAGAAAACATAAGCCAATTACTCTACCTAAAAATCTGTGCGCCCACTCCCACCAGAAAATAACTTTAAACTCTTGTAATGTCATGTTGAAATTTTGTAACTTAAACTCAGGAATTTCTTTGTATAAATTGAAATATAATATCCAATCATTTTGGTTCAGAGGAGGAAGTAAACCAGAAAATAACTGCCATTCTGTTATTGAAAGACCAGAGTCAGTTAGTCTCGTTAAACCACCAACTACAATCATAATAGAAATGATAATAAACATTGTAATCAACCAAATGGACAATTGATTATTAATTTTTTGATTAACTGTATACATAGGCGCTTAAATATAATATTTTTTTGATAATCCAAATATATAAATGTCGCCTTTAAAAAGAAAAAAATTAGCTAAAATTAGAATTGAATTAGATAAACTTGATAATTCACTTATTAAAATAATAAAAAAAAGAACAAACCTTGTCAAAAAGGTTCTAGAATTAAAAGATAAAAAAAACCAAATTATTGATCAAAAAAGAATAGATATAATTTTAAGAAATATTAAGAAAAAATCACTTAAAAATAAAATAGATCCAAAAATTACAAATAGGATCTGGAAGAATATGATTTGGGCTTATATTGAGTATGAGAAAAGAAACTTTAAAAAAAAATAGTTATTTGCTGTGTGGAGGTAATTTCTTCTCTACAAACATTTCATGTTTTCTTGTATCAGGATTATATTTTTTAGCTGAAAGTTTTACTTTAGCTTTTTCTCCACCAGCAGGTTTTTTTACATAATAAAAGAATGAACTATCAGGCTTAGCTTCAGGAACTAGTCTTACTTTAACATGTGTTTTTTTTGCCATATTATTTCAACTCTTTTATAATTTTAGAAATCTTTAATAATTTATTTTTTAAATTTCCAGCTTTTATAGATTTATCTGCAATTTCGTCAACCTTTAAAGAAACTTCATTATTTAGTATCTTTTTTACACCATTAATTGTCATACCTTGTTCCTTTAATAGAAACTTAACTTTCTTCAAAAGATTAATTGTTTTTTCATCATAATATCTTCTATTAGAGTTTAATATTTTAGGTTTAATTTGTTTAAATTGTGTCTCCCAAAATCTAATTATATGAGTTGGAAGAGTACCATTTTTATTTACTTGAAGTTTTAAAATTTTTGCTACTTCTCCAATAGTTTTATAAGCACTCTCAGATTTATCCATTTTCTTTAACATTAATAAATTCTTTAAATTCTTTCGATGGCTTAAATAAAACAACCTCTCTACCAGATATTACTTTTGACTCCTTGGTTTTAGGATTCCTTCCTATTCTTGATTTCTTTTGTCTTATGGAGAAAGTACCAAATTTTGACAATTTTAATTTTTTTTCAGTCTTAATATTTGTAACAATTGACTCTAAAAAGTCTTCAATTAGATTTTCTGAAATTTGCTTAGAAAAACCAAGCTGCATATAAACTAAATTAACTAAGTCTTTTTTAGTTAAGTTTATTCTCATTTTAAATATTATTTTTTATCTTTTCTATCAAATTACCTTTTACAATTCTATGACAAACATCTAATGAGTTTGAAAAACCCACATAATCAGTACCACCATGACTTTTAACAACTGGTGAGTCTAGCCCAATAAAAATTGCACCGTTATACAATCTTGGATCAAGCCTTTTCTTAAATTTTTTTAAGTTTGATATATTTAATAATGAAGAAATTTTACCTATAATATTTCCAGTCATTGTTTTTTTTAATTCACTATTAATAAAATTTGCTGTACCCTCAGCAGTTTTTAAGGCTACATTTCCAGTAAAACCATCGGAAACAATAACATTTACATCTCCGTCCATTAGATGATTTCCCTCAATATAACCTGCAAAATTATAATTGTTGGAATTTTTTTCATTTAAAATTTGAAAGGTTTCTTTTATTGTTTCATTTCCTTTTAATTCTTCAGATCCAATATTCAATAACGCAACATTAGGTTTTTCATCAGGATATAATGATGTGTATAAAGAAGCACCCATTATTGAAAAATCTATTAAATTTTTTGAACTACATTCAATATTTGCACCTAAATCTAATACCACGCTCATCCCTTTCTTATTTGGCCAAAGAGCAGATAGAGCTGGTTTATCTATATTTTCAATCATTTTTAAATTAAGTTTAGCAACAACTAATAATGCTCCTGTGTTTCCAGCTGATATAACAATATCTGCCTTTTTTTCTTTAACACTATTGATAGCAAGCCACATGCTTGTTTCTTTACCTCTCTTTGCTCCCTCTAAAGGACTATCAGTGCTTTTAATTACTTTATTTGTGTGAATAATTTCGTAAAATTTACTTTCAATTTTACCTTTAATTAATTCAAGTATTTGATTTTCATCACCAAAAATTTTATAGAAAATGTTTTTATTAGACTTATTATTAAAAATAATTCCATCAATAACTTTTTTAGGAGAACCATCACCTCCCATTGCATCTACTGCAATTTTAATCAAATCTGACATTTTAATGATATATAATACTATTCTTTTTGGTCTAAAACTTGTCTTCCCTTGTACATACCAGTTTTTAAATCCAGGTGGTGGGATAACCTATATTCGCCAGATTTTTTGTCTTCAACTATATTTTTAGTTGAATATTTCATAGTTTGAGCTCTTCTCATCCCTGTTCGGGAAGGAGTTTGTTTTCGTTTAGGTACAGCCATAATTATGGGTTACTTACACTTTTTAAGTAAGAATTCAAAGTTTTTTTTGATAAATCATCATTAAAATTCTCAAAATAATCAAGTAAATATTCAATATTTCCAAAATCACTTAAAAAAAATGAAATTTTTTTTAATTTATTAGATTTGGATAAATCTTCCCAGAAATGAATTTCTGAAACCATTGAATGGAATAAATTTATATAGTCCTTCATTTTTTTATTAATAGATTGATCTCCATAGCCAATTTCTCTAATACTCAATTCAAGTTGACGAAAATTAAAGTCATAAATTTCCTGTAAGACAGTCTTATTTTCATCATTTTTGTAATTTTTTAGAAAAAAAGAAAAATGAAGTAAAAATAAGGTCAATCTATCTGAGAAATTATGTAATTTATTAAATTGTTATAAACATATAAATATTTTTTATTCATGCGAAATTTATTATATATAATTTTCTTATCAATAATAGTTGCTAATTGCTCATTTAAACCAGTCATAAAACATCATGGTGTTCCTTTTTTGGAAAAAAAACAGGCTTTATTAATTATTAATAAAAGTAATAAGAATGATATAAAAAAAATATTAGGATATCCATCAACAAAAAGTAAATTTGATAAAGATATTTGGATATATATAGAAAGAAAACAAACTCAATCAAAAATAAGCAATTTAGGAAAAATGAAAATTTTTAAAAATGATGTATTGGTTTTACAAATTGATAATTATGGTATCCTAAAAAATAAAAGTTTTTATAATAAAGAAGATATGAAAGATATTAAAATTGCAAAAGCTTCAACAAAAGATGCATACAACAGAAATGCTTTTATATATGATTTTTTATCTAGTATGAGGCAAAAAGTTAATGACCCTCTTGGTCAGAGGGCCAAAAAACGTAAAGAAATTAGCCAGCGATAACAGCTAATAAAAGTAAGGCAACAATATTTGTAATTTTAATCATCGGATTTACAGCTGGACCTGCAGTATCTTTATATGGGTCACCAACAGTATCTCCAGTAACAGCAGCTTTGTGAGCTTCAGACCCTTTCCCACCATGATTTCCGTCTTCAATATATTTTTTTGCATTATCCCATGCTCCACCACCTGCCGTCATTGAAACTGCAACAAATAAACCAGTAATGATTACACCCAATAACATTGCACCAACAGCTGCTAATGCTGCAACTTGTCCACCAATAGCTAGAATTATGAAATAAAGTACTACAGGGGAAAGTACTGGTAACAAAGATGGAATAATCATTTCTTTAATTGCTGCTACTGTCAATAAATCTACCAATTTTGCGTAATCAGGTTTTTGCTTTCTTTTCATTATGCCTGGGTATTTTTTAAATTGTCTTCTTACTTCAACAACAACAGCTCCACCTGCTCTACCTACTGCTTGCATACCCATTGAACCAAATAAATAAGGTAACATTCCACCAATTAACAATCCAACAACAACGTAAGGATTTGATAAATCAAAAGTTACAACTATATCTTCAAGAGCTGAGCCAGCTTCTTTTGAGAAATGTTTAATATCTTCTGTGTATGCAGCAAATAAAACTAAAGCACCTAAACCAGCTGATCCAATTGCATAACCTTTTGTTACAGCTTTTGTTGTATTTCCAACTGCATCTAAAGCGTCAGTTGTTTTTCGTACTTTTTTATCTAAATTTGACATTTCTGCGATACCACCGGCATTATCAGTAACAGGGCCATAAGCATCTAATGCAACAACCATGCCAGCTAAAGCAAGCATCGTAGTTACAGCGATTGCTATACCAAAAAGACCAGCGATGAAATTCGTGATAAGAATACCTGCTACAATTATTAGAGCTGGAATTGCTGTAGCCTCCATTGATACAGCTAATCCTTGAATAACGTTTGTTCCATGTCCAGTTGTTGATGATAAAGCAACAGATTTAACAGGTCTGTAATTAGTTCCTGTGTAATATTCTGTAATCCAAATTAATAATCCTGTAATTACTAGACCAATTACTCCGCAATAATAAAGGTTCATGCCATTAAAAGTTTTGCCATTAACTGTATATTCATTTGCAAAACCTATTACATGGTCTGTCACAGGCCATAAAATTACTAATGAAGCTACAGCAGATACCACAAAACCTTTATACAGGGCATTCATGACATTTTTAGTATTACCTAATTTAACAAAAAAAGTACCAAGTATTGAAGTTAGCAAACATGCAGCACCAATACTTAATGGATAAATCATCATATTTAAATCACCTACAAAAAAGATTGACGATAAAACCATTGTAGCAACAATAGTTACTGCATATGTTTCAAATAAATCTGCTGCCATACCTGCACAATCACCTACGTTATCACCCACATTGTCAGCTATGACAGCTGGATTTCTTGGGTCATCTTCTGGAATACCTGCTTCTACTTTTCCTACTAAATCAGCACCTACATCAGCTCCCTTTGTAAAAATTCCCCCACCTAACCTTGCAAAAATTGAAATTAAAGAAGCACCAAAACCTAATGCAACAAGAGCATTAACAATTTCTCTTTCATCAACGTTTAATTTTAATAAGAGATAGTAATAAACTGCTATTGACAATAATGCTAAACCAGCAACTAACATACCAGTTACGGCTCCTGATTTAAAAGCAACGGAAAGGCCTTGAGCTAAACCTTTTCTTGAAGCTTCTGCTGTTCTTACATTAGCTTCAACAGATACTAACATACCAACATAACCTGCAATACCTGATAAAGCAGCACCAATTAAATATCCTACACCAACTAATGGACTAAAAGCTATACTAACAATTACCAGAACAACAACACCAACAATTGCTATTGTTTTATATTGTCTTGCCAAATATGCTTTAGCACCAATTTGAATAGCAGATGCAATCTCTTGCATTTTTTTATTACCTGCGCTTGAATTAAGAATATTTTTTCCAGTGAAAAATCCATAGACAATTGATAAGAGGCCTGCTGCTATTGTGTATAATAAAATTGTTTCGACTATTGAGCTCATGAAAACCTTAATGTTGTTGGTTGTTAAATTTTAAGCCCGCACAATACAAAAAAAGCTAAAAAAGACAATAATTAACTTTTAAAATTGATGAACATAACCTTTATTTTTAAGCACTATTTCCTTACCTTTTTCATCAATAATTACTGATCTTTTTTTATTAGAACAAATTTTACCTATTTTAGAAATTTTAATACCAAGATTTTTAGATGTTTGGGCTATGATTCTGGATTTGATTTTGCTTGCAGTAAATAAAATTTGATAATCATCGCCATTAGATACTAATTTAATCTTTTTCATAGTTTTCATTTTTGTAATTTTTAATAAATTTTTTGAAATTGGTATTTTATTTTCATATAAAGTAAATGATAAATTTTGATTGTTTATCAATTTACTCAAATCATCAATCAGGCCATCAGATAAATCAATCGAGGAATTTGCAAATTTTAATAACTTTTTAGTCAATTTTATTTGTATATCAGGTAAATAATATTTTTGAGTAAAATATTTTGTTAGTTCTTTAGATACTTTAATTTTTTTTTTTAAAATTTGTAGGCCCATAAAACTATCACCCAAATCGCCTGTCACATAAATATCGTCAGTTATCAAAGCTTTATTTCTATAAACAATTTTTTTTGAATAACCAAGGGATGTAATAGTAAAACTAAGTTTATTGGAAAATGTGGTATCACCACCACATAGAGAAATATTATATTTATTTTGTTCCTGTTTTAGAGACTTTGAAATTAAAGATAAGTTTTTTTTTGAAAAAGTCTTATTGTTGCCTGAGCCAGCTATAAAATAAAATTTTGGTAACACTCCTTTACAAATTAAATCAGAAATAGAGGATCTCAAAATTTTTTTAATAACTAAATCAGGGTATTTAAAGTCAATAAAATGATAACCTAAATTATAAGTATCAACTGAAATAATTATACCCTTTTTCTTATCAAAAAAAACATCATCATTTAAATTAAGAGCAGATTTATTTTTTTTTGAGATCTTTGAAAAATAATTTTTAATTAATTCAGTCTCATGCATTTTTAGATCTCAATTTTTTTCCAACATTATCTAGTAAGGCATTTAGATATTTTGTCTGAGAATTTTCTAAAAAAAAATTAGATGAATTTAAATATTCTTTGATGATAATATTTATTGACAATTGTGGCTTATACATAAATTCATAAGTTGCTGCCTTAAGAATAGTTTGAAAGACCTTATCAAGATTTTCAAATACAAAGTCATCACCAAGATTTGAATTCAATTCATCTAATATAAGGTCATTTCTTTCTATAGTCCCTGTTACTATATCTTTTATAAATTTTTTAAACCGATGTTTTGGGAAATCTATATTATCATCTTCATTATAAAATTTACCATATAATTTTTGAATGATTATAACTCTCGGATTATTTTTTGGATTAAAATGTGTTCTCATTTTTGAGACAAAATAGAAATTACAGCTTTTGCAGCTTCAGCACCTTTTCGTTTTCTTGTTTTAGCTTGTTTCATATTAAGACATGTAATAATGCCGTTACCGATAGGCTTTTTATTATTTACAGATATGTCCATAATTGCATTGGTTGATGCCTGAGAAATAAAATCAAAATGAGGAGTTTGTCCTTTGATAACACATCCGAGAGCTAAAAATGCATCGTACTTTTTAATATTTTTTGAAATAGTAACTGGTATTTCAAATACCCCTGGAACAGTTATAATTTTAATTATATTTGATTTTGGAAGTAAACTTAGGGCACTGCTTAGTAATCCATTTGATATATCTTTATAGTAATCTGCAATGACTATTAAATATTTTTTTTTCATTAAATCAGTTCCTGTTTAGTAATCTTTATATCATATCCCTCTAAACCTATAACCTTTTTTGGTGACTTAGTAATCAATATCATATTTTTAATTTTTAAATCTTTAATTATTTGAGCACCTATTCCATAATTTCTTATAAGTTTGTCATTACCTTTTTTATAAAATTCTTTATTTTTATAATCTTTTAGAGTTTGTGTAACTGATCGAAGATTAGAATCTTTGATAAAAACTAAAACACAACAAGAATATTTTTTGAAATAATTTAAAGTTTTATTGAACGAATTTGGCAGTTGTTGACTGATTAAATAATTTTGAACTACATTTGACGAGATTACTCTAACTCTAGGTGTAACACCTTTTTTAATATTTCCTTTTATTAATGCAAAATGCTCTGCACCGTCTAATAAATTTTCATATATTCTTATTTTATATTTTTGATCTTTTACCTCAATATTACTTTGTTTTTTTAAGCGTATTAATTTTTCTTTTTTTAATCTGTAAGCAATTAGATCTTCAATTTTTCCAATTTTAAGTTTATGTTTTTTTGCAAAATTAAAAAGATTGTCACCTTTTGCCATTGTGCCATCTTCGTTCATAATTTCGCATATAACTGCTGAATTATTTTTTTTAGCTAATCTAGATATATCCACTGATGCCTCTGTATGTCCCGCTCTAACTAATACCCCACCATCTTTAGCTATAATCGGAAAAATGTGACCTGGGGAAACAATATCGTTTTTATTTGCATTTTTTTTTGATGCAATTTTAATTGTTCTAGATCTATCTTTTGCAGAAATACCTGTTGTTATTCCCTTTTTTGCTTCTATAGAGATAGTAAATGCAGTTTTGTTTCTAGATTTATTGATTGGCGACATTAAACTCAAATTTAATTTTTTTGCCTGCACACTATCTAAAGCAAGACAAATTAATCCACGTCCATACCTAGCCATAAAATTTATATTTTTTGCATTAGTATCAGAGGTAGAAATGACTAAATCACCTTCATTCTCTCTTTTTTCATCATCTACAAGAATGAACATGCCACCTTTTTTGGCTACATTGATTATTTGTTCAATTTTAGCAAAATTATTTTTTTTCATTAAAATAATTTCTAACGTATTTAGATAGGATATCTATCTCAATATTAACTAAGCTCGATTTCTTTAACGTAGATAAATTTGTTTCTTTATAAGTGTGGGGGATAATCCAAATTTGAAAACCTTTTTTTGTAACTTTTGAAATAGTAAGAGATATACCATTTACACTAATAGATGCTTTTTCTATTAAATTTTTTCTTTCCTTCTTAGGGATTTCGAATTCAAAAACATATGATTTATCAACCTTAGAGATCCTCAATACTTTACCAACAGAGTCTACATGTCCCTGACATATATGTCCTGAAATTTTAGCACCGTATTTTAAGGGTAATTCTAAGTTTATAATATCTCTAGGTTTTAAAAATTTAAACTTTGATCGTTTGATTGTTTCATTTGAAAGATAAAATTCCATATTTTTTTTTTTAAAAGAGATCAATGTTAAGCACACGCCATCACAAGCTACTGATAAACCCATATCTCTATTTGAAACTTTAAGGTTACTTTTTACAAAAATATTAAGACCCTTATCTCTTTTGACTATTTTAGAAATAGATCCTTGATTATAAATAATTCCGTTAAACATATTATTTGTTATAATGAGTTATTGTATCTTTTCCATAGGAAGAATTAAGATTTTGTCTAAATGGATATTTTTTATTTAACACATTTAGTCCATTAAATTTAACAAAATCTGAATTTGTTGGCAGCTTTTTTTGACTTTTGAATAAATAAAATTCATTAAAAATTTTATTATTTAATAAGTTTGTTGTAAGAATATCACCTCCCTCCACTAATGTATTTCTAAAACCTAAAGAATAAAGTTTTTTTATAATTTTTTTTAGATCTAGTTGCTTATTATTATTTAATTTGGCTTTAATAAGTTTTATTTTCTTTTTTTTAAACATAGAAATTTTTGACTTATTAGCTTTATTATAAAATACTATAGTATTTTTTTTATTAGCTGACTTATAGATATAAGTATTTTTGTTTAAATTTAAGTTCTTGTCTAAAATAATTCTTACTGGTGAAAATTTTTCAAAACCTTTTATTCTGCAATTTAATTTAGGGTTATCAATATTGACGGTTTTGCTTGATGTCATTATTGAGTCATTTTTGTATCTTAATAAATGGGTAAATTTATCAGAATAATGATTAGTTATTTTTGTTTTAAATTTACTATAAATAAGTTTATTTTTTGAAATAGCTATCTTGCCAGTAACAAAAGGCTTTTTATTTTTTCTATTAAAAAAATAAGGGATATAAAATTTTTTTACTTTATCTTTTAGAAGACCTATAGAAACATTAATTTTATGAGATTTTAAAATTTTAAAACTTTTTTTTCTTACTCTTTTATCAGTATCTTCAAGTGCATAAACCACTTCAGAGATTTTTGATTTAATTATTGCATTTGTACATGGTGGAGTTACACCTTGGTGGCTGCAAGGTTCTAATGTGACATACATTTTTGAGCCATTGAGTTTCGTATTAGAATTTTTAATTGCATTAAATTCTGCATGAGGTCGACCATTATAAGAAGTTTGACCAATTGAAATAATATTATCGTTTTTAACTATTACACATCCAACAGATGGATTTGTTCCTGTTAATCCTTCACGAGATTTTGCCAAGTCCAAGGCAATATCCATGAATAGTTTATCTTTTTTTGAAAATTTATTTTTTTTTGAAGACATCTATCTTGTCTACAAATTGAACAAAGTCTTGTTCTTCTCTGAAGTTACGATAAACAGACGCAAAACGGACATAAGCAACTGGATCTAATTCTTTTAAACCTTCCATTACCATTGTACCAATTGTACTGGTTGAAATTTCACTTTGACCAAGTTCTTCCAAAGCTCTTGAAATTTTACTAATAAATTTTTCAGCAGTACCAGTATCAATGGGTCTTTTTTTAAGAGCAATATAGATTGATTTAGAGAGTTTATCTCTATCAAATGCAGATTTTCTCCCATTCTTTTTGACTACCATTAGCTCTCTGAATTGGATTCTTTCAAATGTGGTAAATCTTTCACCACATACACACATTCTTCTTCTTCTTATTGCTGTACCATCTTCTGTGGGACGTGAGTCAACAACAGAGGTCTCACCTTTTTTTTCACAGGGACAAATCATTGATTAAAGATTCTTATATATCGGAAATGAAGAAGTTAAAGCAATAACTTCATTTCTAACATCATCTTCTACTTTGCTGTTGTCATCTGGGTTTTCTGATAATCCTTTAAGAGTTTTTGTAATCAATTCACCAACTTTCTTACATTCATTTAAACCAAAACCACGCGTTGTAATTGCTTGGGTTCCCAGTCTTATACCAGATGTTACCATTGGCTTTTCTGTATCAAAAGGAATACCATTTTTGTTACACGTAATATTAGCTCTTGACAAACTTTCAGCAGCTAAGTTACCTTTTATATTGTAAGGACGTAAGTCGACCAACATAAGATGTGTATCCGTACCATCAGAATAAATTTTAAAACCATTATTTTTTAAAGTTTCCGCTAAAATTTTTGCATTTGCTAAAACAGACTTAATGTAGTCTTGAAAATCAGGCTGAAGAGCTTCCAAAAAGCCAGCCGCTTTAGCTGCAATGACGTGCATTAATGGTCCACCCTGGTAGCCAGGAAAAACTGCTGTGTTAAATTTTTTTGATAATTCTTCGTGATTGGTTAAAATTATTCCACCCCTTGCACTTCTAAAAACTTTATGCGTTGTAGATGTTACTACATGAGCATAGTCACATGGATTTGGATATCCCTTTCCAGCAACCAATCCTGAAAAATGCGCCATATCAACCATCAAATACGCTCCAACTTTATCTGCAATTTCTCTAAATCTTTTAAAATCTATAACTCTGGAATATGCACTTCCACCTGCAATTATTAATTTTGGTTTGTGTTCTAGGGCTAGTTTTTCAACGTTATCATAATCTATAAGTTCAGATTTTTTATCAACATCATAACCTATTGGATTAAACCATTTTCCTGACATAGAAATTTTTAAACCATGAGTGATATGGCCTCCTGAATTTAAACTCATTCCCATAAAAGTGTCACCAGGTTTTAACAATGCCAAAAATACAGCACCATTAGCTTGTGCTCCTGAGTGTGGTTGCGCATTAGCAAATTTACAATTGAAAAGTTTTTTTAATCTTTCTATTGCTAAATTTTCAGCAACATCAACATGTTCGCATCCATTATAATATCTTTTACCAGGGTAACCTTCTGCGTATTTATTTGTTAGCACTGAACCTTGGGCCTCCAAAACAGCCTGAGAAACAATATTCTCTGAAGCAATCAACTCTATATGTTGTTGCTGTCTCAAGAGTTCATCTTGAATTGCTTTATAAAGTTCTGGGTCTTTTGAAGATAAACTGTCCTCAAAAAAACTTTTATAGTTATCATTTATATAATTTTTTTCACTAGACATTATATTTTTTTAATCCTTTTTAAGTGTCTACCACCTTCAAATTTAGTATTCAAAAAAACACTAACACATTTTAAAGCATTTTTTTTAGTTAACAACCTTGAGCCTAATGTAATGATATTTGCATCATTATGCAATCTTGATAATTTTGTTGATTTTAAATTAAAACATTGAGCAGCTCGAATATTCTTATGTTTATTTGCAGCCATATTCATCCCCATTCCAGATCCACAAACTAAAATTCCAACATTATTTTTGCTAATTTTTACTTTTCGAGCAACCTTATGGGCATAATAAGGATAATCTACCCTGTTATCAGATGACGGTCCTAGATCAAAATAATTCATTTTTTTTTTAATTAGATGTTTTTTAATGATTTCCTTTAATTTAAAGCCAGCGTGGTCAGAAGAAATATATATTTTTTTCAAATTAATTAAATTTATAATCAAGAACACAAGCTACAAGGTGAATTCTATTTTCTTCACCTCCATTAAATGCGTTGTGATATTTAGTATTATTTGTAACCCATACAGAACCGTCTGCGGGCATATGTTTTGCAACATTTTCTATTACCATTAAACAACCTGGGTTAGTAATAATTGGTATATGAAGTCTTGGCTCAGGATCTCTGTGCCAACTCAAAGTAGATCTTGGCTCTTTTAAAAGAATTCTTATTCTTCCCAATTTATATTTTGAGGAAAGCACATCATACACTTCCTTAAAATATGTATTTTCATAATCTTTAATAAATTCAGAATATTGGGATTCATTAACCTTAATATCTCTTGAAACTTCTATTCCAGTTTTATCAGGCTTAGTCCAGTAAACTCCTCTAGCCTTGCTGCCTTTGATTGAATCTGGATCACCAGGGATTTGAGTTAGTGAAATGGCACCAAAGTGAGTTACACCACCACCATCATCAAATTTTTTGATATTTACAATTTGATTATATGCTTCTTGCAATTTATCTATATCAAATTTTATATTCTGTTTTTGAAAATCACTGAAATCTAAAATTCTTTTCTCTTTTTTTATGTTCAGGTCTACAATTTTTGTGTTATCTATACTCATCGAAATTGTGTTTTACTTATAATTTTATTTATTTGTATAATACTTTTGTCGCATTAATAAAGTATATTTGAACATGATTACAGGAAAATATCCAAATTTAAGATTGAGAAGAAACAGAAAGGAATCGTGGACTAGAAGGTTGGTTCAAGAAAACACACTAAGTCCAAATGATTTCATATTACCTATTTTCTTAATAGATGGATCAAATAAAAAAGAATCGATATCTACTATGCCAGGTGTTTTTAGATACACAATAAATAGTGTCTCTCAGATAGTAGATAAAGCAATTAAAAAAGGTATTCCAATGGTTGCTCTTTTTCCTAAAATAAAAAGTTCATTAAAAAATAATTTAGGTTCTGAAGCATTAAATGAAAATAATTTAGTTTGCAGGGCCATAATAGAAATTAAAAAAAGATATAAAAATCAAATTGGAATTATGTGTGATGTTGCGCTGGATCCTTATACCTCACATGGTCACGATGGATTAATAAAGTCAAATCAAATAATTAACGATGAAACGATTGAGGTTCTAGTAAATCAATCTCTATTGCAGGCTGAAATGGGATGTGATGTTCTTGCACCTTCAGATATGATGGATGGAAGAATAGGAAAAATAAGAAAAGCACTTGATAATTCTAATTTTAAAAATACACAAATTTTATCCTATGCTGCAAAGTACGCCTCTAGTTTTTATGGCCCCTTTAGAGATGCTGTTGGTTCTAAAAGCTCACTTAAAGGTGATAAAAAAACTTATCAAATGGATTTTAGAAATAATGATGAGGCTATACGGGAAGTTGCTTTAGATATAAAGGAAGGCGCAGATATGATTATGGTTAAACCAGGGATGCCATATTTAGATATAATTAAATCAATAAAAGAAAAATTTAAAATTCCAGTTTTGGCATATCAAGTTTCTGGTGAATATAGTCT
>CACKXR010000016.1 GCA_902604175.1 uncultured Pelagibacteraceae bacterium | reverse complement strand
AAGCTTGATTGCCCCAATTTTGTTTTGACCTATAAAAAAAAACTTGAATACAGGCTTTACCAGATTCTTTGTACCCTGCAATAACATCTGCTTCGACTAAATTTGCTTCATTTATTCTTTGAGATGACTGAATTATATTTAGTGCTTTTATCCTGTCTCTTAAAATTACGGCTTTTTCAAAGTCAAGTTCCTCACTTGCTTTTTCCATTTGATTTGAAAGATTTTTTTGAATCCTTCTTGATTTTCCCGAAACAAATTCAATGGCATCATCAACAGTTTGTTGATAGTCCTCTTTCGTGACATAACCAACACATGGACCCGAACAACGTTTGATCTGATACAAAATACAAGGCCTTTCTCTGTTTTTAAATACTGTGTCATCACAAACTCTTAAGTGGAAAATTTTTTGAATCATTTTGATTGTCCAGTTGGCAGACCCAGCTGAGGCAAACGGACCGAAATAAAAGCCCTCTTTAGTTTTTTTTCCTCTATGTCTTTTTATCTGAGGCCATTGATCCTGGTTACCAATAAATATGAAAGGGAATGACTTGTCGTCTCTTAGAAGAATATTAAACTTTGGTTTAAATTTTTTAATTAAATTTGCCTCAAGCAGTAAGGCCTCGCTTTCGTTAGAAGTGGTGGTTATCTCTAATTTTCTTGTTTGAGATAACATTCTCTCAGTTCTGATGATGTGATTTTTCTCAGAAACATAACTTTTCAATCTATTGGGTAGGTTTTTTGCTTTTCCTACATAAAGAATTTCATCTTTAGAATTCAGCATCCTGTAAACACCTGGGAGCTTAGGAACTAAAGGCAGTTCTTTTTTAATTACTTCTTTTCCTAAATCAGAGCTTATCATGGCTTCTTTTTTTTGAAATTTGAATACCAACAGAAGAGCAATCTTTCATGATTTCTAATTTCTCAATTTGAAGACTTATCTTATCAATTCTCTTATCTTTGAATAATTCATCGAATACATCCTCTGCTAATGTTTCAAGAAAATTATAATGTTTATTTTTTACTAGTTTTTTTATCAACCTTACAATTTTTGCGTAATTCACAATTGATTTAATATCCTTATCATTAGATGGTTTTTTATCCTCGTAATTTACATCCAAATTAAATTTTACTTTTTGAGATTTCTCTTTTTCAAAATCAAAATAACCCAGTTTCAGATCTAAAATTAACTCTCTGATTAAAACTTTTTTCTCATAATTAAATAGACTTTTTTTTTGTTCAATTTTAACAATTTTAAGATTATTTTTTCTCATGTTATTTAATTCTTGAGGCAATATAATCTAAAATTAACGGATTATAATATTGAAAACAATCAGCCATATTCATTACGTGCCCTGGATTTTTTTGTGTTGAAACATTTTCTTTCCAGTCATATCCTCCTACAACACAATTTTTCCCATTTATTTTATAATTCTCTGAAATAACAATTCTTTTAACACCTGAAACTTCTTCTAACCAATCAGATAACAGTCCTTCATACTTATCTTTAGGATGAGTAAAAGCTAGAACAGGTACGTTATTTGATTTTTTAATATTATCAATCTGTCTTTGTCTTAGTTCTGCAGGTCCAGGTCTTTTCTTTTTAAAATTTTCTAAAGCTTTTTCTTCACCAACCTTCTTTACTTTATATTTTTTAGAAAGTTTACCAAAGCAGGCTTGCATGTATGATATTCCTCCTCCTACTTTTTCTGGATGAGCTGATAATAACATCAAGGTTAATAGACCACCGCAAGAGTGACCTGATATAATAATCTGTTTTCTGGGAACTCCTATATTTACAAATTTTTCAACTAATTCTAAATTTTTTTCAACTCTTTTATCTAATTTATGTTTACCCACATAAGGAGTTTTAGATTTCCACCAACCTTTTTTCAATGACATATCCCCCGCAATGTCATTAGTGCAAAAGTTATAAACCATAATTCTTTTACCATTAATTTCTTTATCTACTAATGATGCTTGATTTTTTAGATCCATTGCCCAAACACATTCTTTCTTTTTTGCAGTATCATTTGTGTTTTGACCATGATTAAAAATAATTATAATTTTATTTTTAGGGTCCTCAACAACAATACCTTCATTTACTTTAGCTGATTTAGTAATAAAGCCACTTTCTAAAATTTTAGTAGCATAAACATTATTAGAGATTAATAAGAATATTAAAATTAAAAAAATTTTTTTCACTCTTTCCCCCTCATTATATCTGGTGTTTGCCAGTTTAGACTTTGTCCACTATCAATTGCTAAAACTTGACCTGTAATAGATATATTTTTTATAAAAAAGTCAACTGCATTGCATATTTGTTCAACATCAACTTGTTTTTTTAAAGGGGTTGCTAAATACTGTTTTTTAAAATGTTTTTCAGACTGTCTCTTGTTTTTGATTGTGGGTCCTGGAGCTATACCGTTAACTCTTATATTAGGTGCCAAACTCATAGCACTTGTTTTTGTAAGAGTATAAAGGCCGGTTTTACTTATTGTGTATGAAAAAAAATAAGGAGTTAGTTTAAAAACTCTCTGATCAATTATGTTAATTATATTATTATTTTTACCTTTGATATTTTTAGCAAATTCCTTTGATAATAAGGCTGGAGTTCTTAAATTCGTTCTTAAATGTTTACTCCAACTGTCTGTTGTAAAACTTTCAAGCTTATCGTTTTCAAACAAGGAAGCGTTGTTTATTAAACAATCAAAAAATTTTAATTTTGATTTAGCATATTTAATAATTTTAGTTACATCATTTTCTTTGCTTAAATCACCTTTTATAAGGTAAACTTTAGTGCCATTTACCTCTAATTCTTTTTTGAGTTTTTCAGCTTTTGATTTTGATTTATTGAAATGAATTAATATTTCTTTATTTGCGCCAGATAATTTTTTTGCAATTGCGGCACCAATTCTGGTTGCCGCGCCAGTAATAATTATTTTCCGTGCTTCCATTTTTTATCTCTTTTTTTTGTGACCTTAGTTCCTGGCATACCCATTGTCGATCTGCCTTTTGGGTAAAGCTTATTTTTTACATCATATTGTCTAATTTTTGGGTTAAGAGTAATTTCAAGTTCAGTACTTTCCAATTTTCTGATTTCATCTCTTATTTTAGCAGCCTCTTCAAACTCAAGGTTGGCAGCAGACTCTTTCATTTTCTTATCTAAACCTTTTAAGTGTTTCTTTAAATTGCCACCAATATTTGAGCCATCACTGATTTTAACATAATCTTTTTCATAAACACTTTCTAGGATATCACTAATTTCTTTTTTTACAGACTTAGCATCAATTTTATGTTTCTTATTATAATTTAATTGGATTTGTCTTCTACGATCAGTTTCTGCAATTGCTTTTTTTATACTTTTTGTTTCTTTATCAGCATACAAAATAACCTTACCATCAACATTTCTTGCAGCTCTACCTATTGTTTGAATTAAGGAAGTTTCAGATCTAAGAAACCCTTCTTTATCAGCATCCAATATACCAACGAGTGCACACTCTGGAATATCTAAACCTTCTCTTAAAAGGTTAATTCCAACGAGGACATCAAAAACACCCATTCTAAGATCACGCATAATTTCAATTCTCTCTAAAGTATCTATGTCCGAGTGAAGATACCTAACTTTAATTCCATTTTCATGAAGGTATTCGGTTAGATCCTCTGCCATTTTTTTGGTTAACGTTGTAACAAGAACTCTATGATTATTTTCAATGACTTTTTTACATTCATGCATTAAATCATCGACTTGATTTTTAGCAGGTCGAATTTTTACTGGTGGATCAATTAAACCTGTTGGTCTAATTACTTGATCTATAAATTTACCTTTTGTTTGTTCTAATTCCCATGGACCAGGAGTTGCTGATACAAATACTGTTTGAGTTCTCATAAGATCCCATTCTTCAAATTTTAATGGACGATTGTCCATACAGGATGGGAGTCTAAATCCATATTCTGCTAAGGTACTTTTCCTCGATCTGTCACCTTTATACATTCCGTTAAGTTGCGGAACAGTTACGTGACACTCATCGACAAAAATGAGAGTATTATCTGGAAAATATTCAAAAAGAGTAGGGGGTGGTTCACCTGGTTTTCTTCCCGATAAAAATCTTGAATAATTTTCAATTCCAGCACAAGATCCCGTTGCTTCAATCATCTCTAAATCAAATTTGGTTCTTTCCTCTAATCTTTGAGCTTCTAATAATTTGTTTTCAGCTTTATGTTTTTTTAATGTGGTTTCCAATTCTTTTTTAATATTGATAACAGCTTGTTCTATTGTAGGCTTTGGCGTGATGTAATGACTGTTTGCATAAACTTTGACCAAACTTAGTTCTCTTACCTGGTCACCGGTCAAAGGATCAAATTCCTCAATTTGTTCAAGCTTATCTCCAAATAAGCTTAATCTCCATGCTCTGTCTTCTAAGTGAGATGGAAATATCTCTAAATATTCTCCTCTAGCTCTAAAGGTTCCTCTATAAAAGTTTTGATCATTTCGTTTGTATTGAAGGGCTACTAAAGATTTTATTAACTCTTCTCGATTATAATCATTGTTTTTTTGAAGAGTTAAAGTCATTTTGCTGTAAGCTTCAACGGAACCTAATCCGTAAATACAAGAAACACTAGCAACTATAAGAACGTCATCTCTTTCAAGCAGAGAACGTGTCGCTGAATGTCTCATTCGGTCTATTTGTTCATTTATTGAGGCTTCTTTTTCTATGTAAGTGTCTGATCTTGGAACATATGCCTCCGGAGTGTAATAATCATAATAAGAGACAAAATATTCAACTGCATTGTCTGGAAAAAAAGTTTTCATTTCCCCGTAAAGTTGAGCTGCAAGTGTTTTATTTGGAGCAAGAATTAGTGCTGGCCTATTAGTTGCCTCAATAACTTTTGCCATCGTGAAAGTTTTACCTGAGCCTGTAACACCAAGTAAAACTTGATTAAATTGATCTTTGTTAGCACCACTAACTAATTTTTTTATTGCCTCAGGTTGATCACCTGCAGGCTTAAAATCAGATTTAATTTTGAATTTTTTTCCTCCTTCAAGTTTTCCACTTATTTGAGGATTTTTACTTTGGATATCTGTAATTAAATCTTGATATGTATTTTCCATATATTAAACAAGGTATTAGAATTTATTTTTATTTCAATGAGCATAATATCAGACAGTTTAAAAAGAATTAAACCTTCACCTACAATTGCTGTTACTCAAAAAGCAAGAGAATTAAAGGCAGCGGGAAAAGATGTCATAGGTTTAGGTGCAGGTGAACCAGATTTTGATACACCTGATAATATTAAGCAAGCAGCTATAAAGGCAATAAAAGATGGAGATACTAAGTACACTGCTGTTGATGGAACTCTAGCCCTAAAAAAAGCAATAGTCGAAAAATTTAAAAAAGAAAATAACTTAGACTATACAACAGACCAAATTACGGTTGGAGCAGGTGGAAAGCATGTAATTTATAATGCAATGATGGCTACACTGAATGATGGTGATGAGGTTATTATTCCAGCTCCTTATTGGGTTTCTTATCCAGATATTGTTTTATTAGCAGGGGGTAGGCCAGTTGTAATGGAGTGTGATGAAAAACAAGGCTTTAAAATAAACCCATCAGATTTAGAAAAATTTATAACTCCAAAAACAAAATGGATTATTCTCAACTCTCCCTCCAATCCAACCGGAGCATGTTATTCAGAAAAAGATATTAGAGAAATCGCAAAAGTTCTGGAAAAACATTCTCACATATTTATTTTAAGTGATGATATCTACGAACATGTAACTTATGAAGGATTTAAATTTTTTACTATTGCTCAAATTGAAAGTTTAAAAGAAAGAGTGCTTACAATGAATGGTGTAAGCAAAGCTTACTCAATGACTGGTTGGAGAATAGGCTATGCAGCTGGTCCGAATGAAATTATTAAAGCAATTGCAAAAATTCAGTCACAATCAACAACTAATCCTTCATCAATTAGTCAAGCCGCATCAGTAGAGGCATTAAGTGGAATACAAGATTTTATAAAAAAAAGAGCAGATTCATTTCAAGAAAGAAGAGATTTTGTTGTTAAAGCCTTAAATGATATCGATGGAATCGAGTGTTTAAACCCTGATGGTGCTTTTTATGTCTTTCCTAGTTGCAAAGATTTAATCGGAAAAAAGGATACAAATGGAAAAGAAATTAAGTCAGACTCAGATTTTGTTCAATCTCTTCTAGAGAATAGTGGTATTGCTGTTGTTCAAGGTTCTGCGTTTGGACTAGAGGGATTTTTTAGAATTTCTTATGCAACCTCAATGGATAATCTCAAAAAAGCTTTAGAAAAAATATCTTCTTTTTGTAAAAGCTTAAGTTAATGAAAACAGCTATAGTCTTTGGTTCATCAGGCCTAATTGGTGGGCATCTTCTTAATCAATTAATTGAAAATGGTAATTACAATAAAATAAAGTTATTTGTACGTTCAGAAATATTTATTAATGAACCTAAAATTGAAATTATTAAAACTGATTTCAATGACTTAGAAAATTATAAGGAAGATATTAAAGGAGATGATTGTTTTTTTTGTATTGGAACTACAAAACAAAACTCTCCTGATAAAAATGAATACCAAAAAGTAGAATTAGATATACCAAAAAAAATCGCACAAATTGCAAGAGCCAATTCAGTCAATTCATTTATTTTTGTATCTTCAATATATGCCAATCCAAAAAGTTCAGGAGATTATGTAAAATTTAAAGGTTTAGTTGAGGAAGAATTAAAAAAATTAAATTTTTCTAATTTAGGAATATTAAGACCCTCTTTTTTGGTGGGAGATAGAAAAGAAAATAGACTAGGTGAAAAAATAGGTATTCTGACTTTTAGATTATTGTCGCCCTTATTACTTGGGCCACTTAAAAAGATGAAACCAATTAATTCAGAAAAAGTTGCAAAAGCCATGATAAAAATTGCAAACGAAAATTTAGAAAAAATTGTTTTCGAGTCTAATGAAATTGTTGAATTAACTTCAGGCCAAGTTTAGTCTTATTACCGATTTTGCTGCATCAACAACTGCAATTTCAGATGCTATGAATTTCATTTGAAGAATATCTTCTGCGTAAGTTTGGTCTGTTTGCATTTTTAGACCAAGATCAGGAACCATATTTTTTGCACTTGTATCTACATAACTTAAAAGCTTTACTATAAAATTCGGCAATTCTCTTTTAGGGAGTTTTTTTGCATGGCTTGGAATATTTTTTGCCATTATCTGTGATAATTCAAGAATACTTCTTACTTCAGATCCAACAATTAATCTTCTCCCCCTAGCTTTTTCATTTTTTAAAGATAGAACATGTGCTTTTGCAATATCTTTTACGTGAGATATCATCACTGAAAACTTCGGTGCAGCTGGAAATTTTCCTTGAAGTAATTGTTTTATATACTCCATTGAAGTACAGGTTTTCTTGTTCAAAAAATCTCCTAATACAAAGCCAGGATTGATACAAGTAAGATTATTTTTAAGACCTTTACTTTCCATTAGATCCCACGCAGCTTTTTCTGCTCTAGTCTTGGATACAAAATAATCAGTAGTTTTATCCCAATCTAAGTCAGTCCAATCATTCTCACCAAATGTATAAGGGTTTGATCTGTTTGGTTTTCTGAACATGCATACTATAGAAGAAGTTTTAACAATGTGTTCAACTCCTGAATTAATTCCTGCATTTAAAACTCTTAAAGTTCCGTCTTTTGCAGCAGGAGTAAGAGACTCCCTATCATTTGAAACTTTTAGAGGGAAAGGAGAGGCTACATGAACGATATATTTGCAACCTTTAGCTGCTTCATTCCAACCTTCATCTTTTAATAAATCTAATTCAACAAAAGATAAATTGTTAATTGCAACATTATTTTCTTCTAATGTTTTTTTTGTTTGTTTAATTGAATCCGAAGTTCTAACAGTACCTAAAACTTCGTATCCTGACTTTAGCAATTCAATAGCAACATGTTTTGCAACAAACCCACTAATGCCAGTGAGTAACACTTTTTCTGACATTTAATTGTGTGAAAGATGTTTTTCAGCTTCTAAAGCTGCCATACACCCCATTCCAGCAGCTGTAACTGCTTGTCTAAATGTTTTGTCCTTAACATCTCCAGCAGCGTAAACTCCTGGCACATTAGTCTCAGTTGAGTCTGGTTTCGTAATTAAATAACCTTCGCTATCCATATCTAATTGTTCTTTGAATAAAGCAGTAGCTGGATCGTGACCAATCGCAATAAATACCCCATCAAGTTTAATTTCTTCGATATTATTTGTTTTAACATTTTTAATTTTAATTCCTTTAACATTCTTAGGCTCATTATCTCCAATTACATCCTCAACAACAGAGTCCCAAATAATTTCTATTTTCTTATTTTCCATTAATTTTTTTTGAAGCATTTTTTCAGCTCTCAAACTATCACGTCTGTGGATTAATTTAACTTTTGATGCAAATTTTGTTAGGAACATTGCTTCTTCGACCGCAGCATTTCCACCTCCAACCACAGCGACTTCTTTATCTTTGAAAAAGAAACCATCACATGTTGCACAAGCTGAAACTCCGAAGCCTCTAAATTCTTGTTCTGACTTGATGTTTAACCATCTGGCTTGAGCACCTGTTGAAATAATTATGCTATCAGCAGTATATTTTTGTCCACTGTCTCCAATTGCTTCAAAAGGTTGAGATTTCAAATTAACAGACGCAATATGATCTTCTATCATTTCTGTTCCAACTGCTTTAGCTTGATCTTTCATTTGATCCATTAACCAGGGACCTTGTATTACATCTGCAAATCCTGGATAATTTTCTACATCAGTTGTAGTTGTAAGTTGTCCACCTGGTTCTGCACCATAAACTAAAATTGGATTTAACATTGCTCGAGCAGCATATACTGCTGCTGTGTATCCGGCTGGACCAGATCCAATTATCAACACTTTTGTGTGTTTAGTTGGATTTTGACTCATATGAGAGCTATATAGTGATAAATGTCTAAATTAAAAGGTTTATTATTAACACAAGGTATGCACGGAATGATCAGCCAAGTAGAAGGTTTAGCTAAAGCTCTTGCTATTGATTTCACACACTACAAGGTTGAAACAAATAATATTTGGAATATTATCCCACCAAGATTATCTCCGATTTCACAAACAGTTTATAAAAAAATAGATCAAACAGATTTTAATCTAATAATTTCGTGTGGAAGAAAAAGTGTTATACCCTCAATTCATTTAAAAAATATTTCTAATAAAAAAATATTCAATATTCACATTCAAGACCCAAAAGTAAATTTCAAGCATTTTGATTTTATTGTTGCACCAGAGCACGATGCTATAAAGGGTGATAATGTAATCAGCACAAAAGGTGCAATTCATTATCTAACCGAGGAAGAAATTTCAGAGAATAAAGAATATTTATCTTCATTTATAAAAAAAGACGAGAGAAAAATATGGACTTTAATTTTGGGGGGACCAACAAAATATTATGATTACTCAACAAAAAATATGAAAAATATTTTCTCAATGTTTTATAAATTATTAAAAAAATACGATTTCCAGCTTGTAGTTATACCCTCAATGAGAACACCATTTAGTACAATTAATTATGCTAAAGAATTTTTTGGTGAAAACCATACTATAATAATGGATGTAGATAAAAAAGCGTATTTGTCAGCACTTGCAATATCAGAAAATATAGTAGTAACATGCGATTCAAGCTCAATGATCTCGGAAGCTGCTTTGACTGGTAAACCAATATATGTTGCTAATATTTTACCAAAAAAAAATGATAAGAGATTTCAGAGATTTCAAAACTTATTTAGAGAGTTGAACATTACAAGAAACTTAGGAGAAGAAGTTGAAATTTGGAGCTATGAAAAGTTAGATGAAACTAATAGAGTAGCAAAACTTATAAAAGAAAAAATTCAATCATAATGTCATTCTTGAATGCAATTAAAAACAATTCAACAAAATATGAAATTCCATTCGATCATTGGGAATATAGCGATGCACTAAGTAAAGGGTCTATTGAAGAAATAATAAAAGCAGATATTCAAGATTTAAGTAAACTTAATCTTTCATACGATGGGACTAGAGCAATTGATGGTGGTAGCGCAGAATTTAGGGAGGGGATCGCTTCGGGTGGCAAAGCAGAAAAATTTCGATGTTTTGTATCTAAAGAAAATGCCAAGCAGTTTCCAAATTTAGTCATGTTTATTAGTGAATTACAATCTAAAGAAACACATCAGACTATTTCTAAAATGATTGACAGGGACCTATCAAATTCCTATGTAAGAATTGAGGTTATTTGTGATAGAGAGGGATTTTGGTTAAAACCTCACTGTGATATTAAAGAAAAGTTAATGTCAGGATTGATTTTCGTAAACAATACTAATGAGTCTGAGGATTTAGGTACAGATTTTTATAACGAAAAATTGGAAAAAATTAAAACTTTACCTTATAAAAATAATTATGGTTATCTTTTTACAAGCGGCCCTAATACATGGCATGGTATGGAAAAAAAGAAAATTCTAAAAGAAAGACGATGTTTGCAGGTTAATTATGTTACTTTTGAAACGGATTGGAAAGTTAAATGATTTATTTTTCCCAATCAAATCTTGGAAATGAGTCAAAAACTTTAAATATTCCCTCTGACCATTGATTACAAACCTTTGAATAATTCTCATCTGTAACGTTTAAACATTCAAGTGAAGAGAGATTATCAGAATCTTTTTTAAGGACTGCGAAATCTATCGGAGGTCCAACTGTAAGATCACTTTTTAAAGTGGAGTCCATAGAAATTAGCGCACATCTCGATGCATCACCAATTGAAACATTTGGTTTAATTACTCTATCAAGAATAGGTTTTCCATACTTAACCTCACCGATTACAAGATATGGTTTACTGTCAGCAGGTCTTATATAATTCCCTTGAGGATAAACTAAATATAATTCATGTTGCTGACCTTTAATTTGTCCACCAACAATAAAAGTAGAACCTAATAAAACATTATCAGTGTTTATTCCTTGAGGTGATGAGTGTTCGATATTTAACGATCCAACATAAGATGCTATTTGTTCAAAATCATTGCAAGTATTTAAATTCATTATGCCTGAAGTACTCTTAAGATCTTTTTCAATTGATTTATAAACTGCTTGAGATGTTCCTAAATTTCCTGATGTTACGATTACAATAGTTCTATCGCCTACATCGTGTGTCATCATTTTGGAATAAATATTTACATTATCTAAACCAGCGTTTGTCCGTGAGTCTGAAGCAAAAACAAGACCTTCGTTTGTTTTAATACCAATACAATATGTCATAGTTTCAAATAACTAGTTAATTATAGCATTTTTTTAAAATCAATTAAAAGCATAACAGATATATCTAATATGCATTTGCAAATTTTATTCAAGTATTAAACACTGATTACCTATGGTCTCAAAGCTTTGGAAAAACTATAACTCAAGTCATGCTTATGATGGTTATTTTACTAAAGATAATAAACTTCGAAAGCATGCAACAATAATCTCATCCATTTTAGAGAGATACGGCAAAAAAAAGCTTCAAGAAATCGAAAAAAATTGTCAAAGTACGATTAGTGCTAGAGGTATTAACTTTAGAGTTTATGCTGCAAACAATAGAGCAGAAGAAAAGAAATGGCCACTTGATATAATTCCAAGAATAATTCCTAAAACGCAATGGAATAAGGTTTCAAAAGGTTTAAAGCAGCGAGTAAAAGCTTTAAATTTATTTATTGATGATGTTTATAATCAAAAAAAAATATTTAAAGATAAAGTTGTACCAAAAGAAATCATATTTAATTCCCCTTTTTATGTAAAAGAATGTGAGGATTTTTCTCCTAAATACAAATCTTGGTCAAATATTTCTGGAGTTGATTTAATAAGAAATACAAATGGTGATTATTTAGTTTTAGAGGACAATCTAAGAGTACCCTCAGGTGTATCTTATATGCTCGAAAATAGAATGGTAATGAGAGATGTATTTCCTGAACTATTTACAAGATATAAAGTTGCATCAATTCATCAATACACAAACAAATTGTTCAATTGTATGGTCGAATGTATTCCAAAAAAAACTGCTAATCCACATATGGTAGTTTTAACTCCAGGCATATTTAACTCAGCTTACTTTGAGCACTCTTTTTTGGCTGAGCAGATGGGTATAGCATTAGTTGAAGGAAAAGATTTATTCGTTGAAAACGACATTGTTTATATGAAGACTGTAAAAGGTCCACTAAAGGTTGACTGTATATATAGACGTCTTGATGATAATTTTTTAGATCCAAAAGTATTTTTTAAAGGTTCACTAATAGGTGTGCCAGGATTATTTAAGAGCTGGCGCAAAGGAAACGTTGGTATTATTAATGCTATAGGTACTGGAATAGCTGATGACAAAGTAGTTTACTCTTATGTTAATAAAATGATTGTTTATTATCTTGGCGAGCAACCAATCTTAAACCAGGTAGAAACTTACTTATGTAACAATAAAAATGAGAGAAACTATGTAATTGAAAATATCTCTAAATTAGTTGTTAAACCTGCCAATGCTTCTGGTGGTTATGGAATAATGATAGGTCCTAAAGCAGATAAAAAGGAAAGAGATGAAGTAATAGCTAAGATTAAGAAAAACCCAAGAGAATATATTGCACAACCACTTGAAACCCTATCAACGGCACCGACAATCACTGAAAATGATATCGAACCTCGGCATCTAGATTTAAGACCTTTTGTTCTTAGTGGAAAAACTACGTATGTGAGTACAGGAGGATTAACAAGAGTTGCACTTAGAAAAGGAAGTACTATTGTGAATAGTTCTCAAGGTGGAGGTTCTAAAGATACACTAATAGTTGATATCTAAATTTTTATATATCTTGAAGAGAAGTAACTTCTAATTTTTTTGTTTTAAGTGATTTAATTGCTTGCAAACATGCCAGCGCTGTTGACATATTAGTACAATAGGGAACTTTATTCTTTAGCGTTCCTCTTCTAAGGGCTATCGCATCATTTAATCTGTGTTCAGAATTCCCACCACCAGTATTAATAACAAGACCGATTTTTTTTGAGTCCAATACATCTACTATATGAGGTGAGCCGCTACTGACTTTATTTATAATTCTACATTTCATACCGTGTTTTCTAATATATTCAGCTGTTCCTCGAGTTGCGCAAAGTGTAAAGTTTAATTTAACCAGTTCTTTTGCTAAACCTATTCCTTCATCTTTGTGACTATCTTTCAAAGAGATAAATGCTAATCCATCTTTAGGTAAAGAGTTGGCAGAGGCTATTTGGCTTTTTGCAAAAGCCATTCCAAAGTTTTTATCGAACCCCATTACTTCACCTGTTGACTTCATCTCTGGACCTAAAAGCAGATCGCTATTTGGAAATTTGTTAAACGGGAATACGGCTTCTTTAACTGCATACATTCCTTTAGACTTATCTTTTAAATTAAATTTAGATAATTTTTCACCAGCCATTACTCGAGACGCAATCTTTGCTAATGGTAACCCTTTTGCTTTAGATACAAACGGCACTGTTCTACTTGCTCTTGGATTTACCTCAATTACGTAAATTTCATCCTTTTTAATTGCGTATTGAATATTCATGAAACCCTTAACTTTCAAAGCTAATGCCAACTTTTTAGTTTGATTTTCAATTTCTTTTATCAAGAATTGTTTTATAGATACAGGAGGTAAACTACATGCAGAGTCCCCGGAGTGAATACCAGCTTCCTCTATATGCTGCATAATTCCTGCAACATGAACTTGTTTTCCATCTGAAATGGCATCGACATCAACTTCCATAGCATGATTAATAAATTTATCTATTAAAATTGGATTTTCTTCACCAGCTTTAAAAGCCTCTTCTACAAAATTTTTGAGTTGGCCTTTTTCATGAACAATTTCCATTGCTCTTCCACCCAACACATAAGATGGTCTTACCATTAAAGGTAAACCAATTTTTTCAGAAATTTGTATTGCTTCTTTAAATGTTCTTGCAATCCCACTTTCAGCTTGTTTTAATTTCAGTTTATTTAACAATTTTCTAAATCGATCTCTGTCCTCAGCTAAATCTATAGAAGTATACTGTGTTCCGAGAATTGGAAATTTGTGATCATGTAAAAATTTTGCAAGTTTAATTGGTGTTTGTCCACCAAACTGAGCAATAATTCCAACTAGATTACCTTTTTCTTGTTCTCTTTTAATAATATTAAAAACATATTCTTCTTTTAGGGGTTCAAAATAAAGTCTGTCACTCGTGTCATAGTCGGTTGAGACAGTTTCAGGATTGCAATTGACCATGATTGTTTCAAAACCAGCGTCTTTCAAAGAAAAACTTGCCTGACAGCAACAATAATCAAATTCTATACCTTGTCCTATTCTGTTAGGACCACCTCCTAAAATAATAATTTTTTTCTTAGTTGACGGATCTGCTTCACACTCTGAATTAATTGAGAAATTTCTTTGATATGTTGAATACATATAAGGTGTAAAAGATTTGAATTCAGCAGCACAAGTATCAACTTTTTTGAACACTGGTAATATTTTAAGTGCTGTTCTTTTTCTTCTAACAATTTCTTCTGAAGTTTTAGATAATTCAGAAAGTTTTCTGTCAGAAAAACCAATTGATTTTATTCTATTAAATTCAGCAAAATCCTTTGGCAATCCTTTCTTTTTAATCATAGTCTCTGTATCTACAATTTCTTTAATCTGTTCTAAAAACCATGTATCAATTTTAGATAATGCAAATATTCTTTTTAAATTAACTTTTTTTCGTATTGCTTCGGCAACAAAAAGAAGTTTATTTGGAATATTTTTTTTGAGTTTTTTTTCAATTTGTTTTTTATTTAGATTTAGCACTCTATCTAATCCCGAAAAACCAGTTTCAAGAGAAACCAATGCTTTTTGAAGCGACTCTTTGAAGTTTCTTCCAATTGCCATTGCTTCTCCAACAGATTTCATAGATGTACCTAGAGTTGCTGGTGAGGTTGAAAATTTTTCAAAAGTAAATCTTGGAATTTTGGTCACAACATAATCAATGCTAGGCTCAAAGGAAGCTGGTGTAACTTTTGTAATTTCGTTTTTTAATTCATCTAAAGTGTAACCAACAGCAAGTTTTGCAGCAATTTTAGCAATTGGAAACCCAGTTGCTTTTGATGCAAGTGCTGAAGATCTTGAAACTCTAGGGTTCATCTCAATTACAACCATTCTTCCATTTCTTGGATTGATTGCAAATTGAACATTGGATCCACCAGTTTCCACTCCTATTTTTCTTAAGCAGGCAATTGAAGCATTTCTCATCACTTGATATTCTTTATCAGTTAGTGTTAGTGCTGGGGCAACAGTTACAGAGTCTCCAGTATGAATTCCCATCGGATCTACATTTTCAATAGAACAGATAATGATACAGTTATCTTTTTTGTCTCTCACAACCTCCATCTCAAATTCTTTCCAACCCTCTAAACATTCTTCAACCAATACTTGATTAACAGGAGATTCATGAAGTCCATTTTTAATTACCTTTAAGTAGTCTTTTTTATTTTTTGCAATACCACCACCAAGACCTCCAAGAGTAAACGCAGGTCTTATAATTGCAGGAAGACCAATTTTTTTTAAAACTTTTGATGCTTGATTGATATTATTTATAATCTCAGATTTAGGTAAATCTAAACCAATATCGATCATATTTTTTCTAAACTTCTTCCTATCCTCTGCATTGGCTATTGCCCTAGAGTTTGCACCTATGAGTTCAATTTTATATTTTTTTAATACTCCTTTTTTTTCAGCCTCCATTGCAAGATTAAGTGCAGTTTGGCCACCCATTGTTGGAAGAATTGCATCAGGCTTTTCTTTTACAAGTATTTTTTCTAAAACTTCTATTGTTATGGGTTCTATATAAGTTTTGTCTGCAATATCAGGATCAGTCATGATAGTTGCTGGATTGGAGTTAATTAAAATTACTTTATAACCCTCATCTTTTAACGCCTTACAAGCTTGTGTACCTGAGTAATCAAACTCACATGCTTGGCCGATGATAATAGGTCCTGCACCTACAACTAATATTTTTTTAATATCTTTTCTTTTTGGCATTTTTTTTCATATAGTTAATAAATTCTTGAAAGAGGTAGACACTATCCTGTGGTCCAGGGTTTGACTCTGGATGATATTGCACTGAAAAAATTGGTTTGTTTTTAAGTCTTATTCCTTCGATGGTATTATCAAATAGAGACTTATGAGTGACTTCAATTTTTTTTGGTAAAGTTTCTTCTATTACCTCAAAACCATGATTTTGACTGGTGATTTCAACTTTATCATGTATTAAATTTTTAACAGGATGATTAGCCCCTCTATGGCCCAACTTCATTTTTTTTGTTTTTCCACCTAAAGCTAAAGCTAAAATTTGATGACCTAAACAAATTCCAAATATAGGCAAATTTTTTTTGATTAATTTATTTAGTATTTCTATTGCATATTTTCCTGTTGCCGCCGGATCACCAGGACCATTAGATAAAAATACCCCATTAGGCTTAAGATCTAATATTTTTTCTGCAGAAGTTTTACATGAGACAACTGTTACTTTACATTTAAAGTCTGAAAAATATCTTAAAATATTTTTTTTTATTCCATAATCAATTGCAACTATATGAAAAAGGTTTTTTGTGTTCTTTTTATATCCTATTTCTTTCTTCCAAGTTTGAAGTCCTTTCCAAATATAGTTTTTTCTGGTTGTAACAGTTTCTGCAAGATCAAGGTTTTTTAAACCACTCCATTTAATGGTAGAATTTGTTAATTTCTTTACATTAAACTTTCCATTTTTTGAGTAAGCAATTGTTCCCTTAGGTGCGCCTTTATCTCTAATAAAGTTTGTTAAACTTCTTGTATCTAGTCCTGTAATCCCTACAATTTTATTTTTTTTAAGCCAGGCATCTAAATGTAAAAATGCTCTATAATTTGAAGGAGAGGTAATTTCTGAGTTAAAGATTACACCTCTTGTCCAGATTTTATCAGACTCGACATCCTCTTTATTAGTTCCAACATTTCCAATATGTGGAAACGTAAAATTTATAATCTG
>CACKXR010000015.1 GCA_902604175.1 uncultured Pelagibacteraceae bacterium | reverse complement strand
GTGAGTTTTATTTAATTTCTAGATGTGATTAAAACGTTAATATAATGTTTAAAATAAACAATCATCATTATTCACAAGACATAATACAAATACAATAATTATATATATAACTCTAATATGACACCTTTACATGAAGTTATAATAAATAAGAAAACAAATATTAAACCTATTTGGATAATGAGACAAGCAGGCAGATATTTGCCTGAGTTTAGAGAAATAAGAAAAGAAAATCCTAATTTTATCGAATTATGCCTTAACCATAGATTATCTTCTGAAATAACACTTCAGCCCATTGAAAGGTTTAATTTTGATGCCGCAATAATATTTTCAGATATTTTAATGTTGCCATTTGGATTAAATCAAAAAGTTGAATTTAAAAAAAATTTTGGGCCAGTTCTTGGTGATTTAAATATTAATTTAATGTCTAAAATTGACGAGATAGATTTTGTCGAGAAAATTTATCCAGTTTATAAAGCTATAAAAACTGTAAGTTCTAAAATGAACTTAAAAAATAAAAATACGATCGGATTTGTAGGGGCGCCGTGGACAATACTTGTTTATATGATTAATCAGCAATCTCCTAAGAAAAATGTTAAAAAAAATTTTTTTAAGGACGAATATTTAATAAATAGGGTTTTACTATTAATTGAAAAATTTTTAAAAATTCATATTAAAAATCAAATTGAAAATGGTGCTGATGTTATACAAATATTTGATAGTTGGGCAGGATTGTTACAAGAAAGAGATTATCCAAATTACATTTATACACCCACTTTAAATTTGGTAAATTATGTGAGATCGTTAAATATTCCTGTGATTTGCTTCCCAAGAGAAATTAAAAATTATAAGGAGTTTTGCGAAGTAGTTAAGCCTGATGCAATTAATATTGATTATAACGTTAACCCATTTACAATTAGTAAAAATTTGAAAATTCCTATTCAAGGAGGATTAGATCCAAAAATTTTGCTAACAGATCAAGAAAATCTAAAAAAAGAAGCTTTAAAATATTTGGATATATTTAAAGATCACCCATATATATTTAATCTTGGTCATGGAATTCTACCTGAAACTGATCCGGAGATGGTTAAATTTTTAATAAACACTGTGAGAGACTACTAAATGGAAAATAAAAATCACCCACCTATTAAATTTGGAAAAACTGGTGTACTTATTGTTAATTTAGGTACTCCTGACTCTACAAATTGGTTTGATGTTAGACGTTATCTTAAAGAATTTTTATCTGACAGAAGAGTTATAGAGGTTAATCCTATAATATGGCAATTAATTTTAAACTTATTTATTTTAACTTTTAGACCATCCAAAACAGCTAAAGCATATAAAGAAATCTGGATGAAAGATGAAAATATGTCTCCTCTTTTATATTACACTCGAAAACAAAGAGATAAAGTTTTAAAATTAATGACAAAAGACCAAATAATAATTGATTTTGCTATGCGATACGGAAATCCTAGTATTAAAAGTAAGATACATAAATTACAAGAACAAGGTTGTGAAAACTTATTAATACTCCCACTTTATCCTCAATATGCAGCAGCAACAACCGCAACAGTATGTGATGAAGTTTATAGAACTTTGATGAAAATGAGATGGCAACCATCTTTAAAAATTATACCTCATTACGAGTCTGATCCGCTTTATATAGATGCATTGGTTAAATCTATTAATAAAAAAATAAACGAAATAAATTGGGAACCAGATTTAATAATTGCCTCGTATCATGGCATACCTAAAAAATATTTTGAAAGAGGTGATCCATATCACTGTTATTGTCATAAAACGACCAGATTAATTTCAGAGAAATTTAATTCAGTTGAAATAAAAACTACTTTTCAGTCTAGATTTGGTCCTCAGGAATGGTTACAGCCTTATACTGATAAAATTTTAGAAAATTTACCTAAAGAGGGAAAAAAGAATATTCTTACAATTTGCCCAGGTTTTGCATCTGATTGTGTAGAAACTTTAGAAGAAATTTTAATTCAAGGCAAAGAGAGTTTTATAAATTCTGGGGGTGAAAATTTTGATATGATACCATGTTTAAACGATAGTGAAGATCATATAGTCTTGCTTAAATCTTTAATTGAAAAAAATATTTAGAAGATGAATACCTACTTGCTGTTCAAATCTTTACACTTGATAGCAGTTATTTCATGGATGGCCGGCCTCTTATATCTTCCAAGAATTTTTGTTTATCACGCAGGAAATAATGCTGAGGTGAAAGTTTCAGAAATTTTTAAAGTTATGGAGAAAAAATTGTATTTTTACATAATGACCCCCGCAATGGTCTTGTCTTGGTTATTTGGACTTTTACTTATTCATAGCATTGGGTTTCAACAGTTGGGTCAAACTTGGATGTTATTAAAACTGTTGTTTGTGATTATTTTAACCGTTTACCATTTTTATTTAGGCAAATTACTTACTGAATTCAAGCTAGACAATAACGAACATTCCCATAAGTTTTATCGTTACATAAATGAAATACCAACAATATTGCTAATTTTGATTATATTTGTTGTTATTTTTAAACCAATCTAGGGTTGAAAAAAAAGTTATAAGATATATATTACTGTAATCTGATAAGTCCTTATCATTAACAAAATCATGAACATTCAAGAATTAAAATTAAAATCATCCGAACAGCTCATTACTCAAGCTGAAGAACTTGGCATCGAAAATGCGAGCACCTTAAGAAAGCAAGAGATACTTTTTGCTATTTTAAAAAAAGTTGCTGAAAAAGAAGAAATCACTGGTGTAGGTGTTCTGCAGTTACTACAAGATGGTTTTGGATTTTTAAGAGCAATGGAGTCTAATTATTTACCAGGTCCTGATGATATCTATGTTAGCCCTAGTCAAATTAGAAAATTCGGATTAAGAACCGGAGATACAGTTGAGGGACCTGTAAGGGCACCTAAAGAAGGTGAAAGATATTTTGCTTTACTTCAAGTGAGTAAAATTAATTTTGAAGAGCCAGAAAAGGCTAGACACAAAATAGCATTTGATAATTTAACACCATTATATCCAGATAAACAATTAGTCATGGAAGTTGAAACAACTAAAGTTGAGAAAAAAACAGATTTAACACCAAGATTAATTGATTTAGTGAGCCCAATTGGAAAGGGACAAAGATCAATCATTATTTCACCACCCAAAGCTGGTAAAACAATGATTTTGCAGAGTATTGCAAATTCAATCGCAAAAAATTATCCAGAATGTTATTTGATTGTATTATTAATAGATGAACGTCCCGAGGAAGTAACCGACATGCAAAGAACGGTTAAAGGTGAAGTTATTAGCTCAACTTTTGATGAACCTGCCCAAAGGCATGTGGCTGTTGCAGAAATGGTTATTGAAAAAGCAAAGAGATTAACCGAGCATAAAAAAGATGTTGTTATTTTATTAGACTCTATCACCAGATTAGGACGAGCATATAATGCAGTAATACCAAGCTCAGGAAAAGTCTTAACAGGGGGTGTTGACGCAAATGCACTTCAAAGACCAAAAAGATTTTTTGGAGCAGCTAGGAATATTGAAGAAGGCGGTTCTTTAACAATTATTTCAACTGCTCTAATTGATACAGGAAGTAGAATGGACGAAGTAATTTTTGAAGAGTTCAAAGGTACTGGTAACAGCGAAACTGTTTTAGATAGAAAAATTGCAGACAAAAGAATTTATCCGGCAATTGATATAACAAAGTCTGGAACTAGAAGAGAAGAATTACTATTTGATAAAAGTGATCTACAAAAGATGAACGTCTTGAGAAGAATTATTGCTCCAATGGGTACAATGGATGCAATTGAGTTTATAAACTCAAAACTAAAAGACACTAAAAATAATTCTGAGTTTTTTAATTCAATGAATAAACCAGCATAAGAAATTACTTTTCATTACTTATGAAAAAACTTAATGAACTTTTTCAGCAGAAAAAGTTTGATGAAATTATCAACATAACAAAAAAATACTATCTTGAAAAAGATTTTAAAAATGAAAATATAATAAATTTTTATGGTCTAGCATTACAGTCAAAAGGAAAAATTAAACGCTCTGTAGAGGTTTTTAAAAAATTATATAAAAAAAATAATGATAATTTTGTTTATATAAATAATTTAGCAACATCCTATTACATTTTAGGAGATTATGAATCAGCTGAATTTTATTTCAATAAAACCATTTTAATTAACCCCAAATTTTTTCCATCATATTTTAATTTAAAAAAAATAAAATTAGATTTGGGCAAAATTGATGAAGCTATTGCTATCCTTAATAAAGCCCTTGATCATTCAAATGACAAAGAAAAAATTACAATTTTTTTTGAAATTGCAAGAATTCATAGAGCTAGTGCAAATTTTGAAGTTGCAAAAGAGAGTATTAATAAAATTTTGTTATTAGATAAAAACCATTCTGGCGCCCATAAATTTCTAAGTTCAATAATTAATTATAATAATGATAGTGATGGTCACTTACGTGAACTAGAGAGAGTTTCAAAATTAACGAGTCATTTAGAACAAGATCGTATAAATATTTATTTTGCTTTAGGTAAAGCTTACGAAGAAATTTTAGATTATGAAAACTCAGCTTACTTTTATAAAAAAGCAAATTCTATGTCAAAAAATAATTCAAATTATAGAATTTATGAGCTTATTAAATTTGCTGAAGATGTTAAATCAGTTTTCAATCAAATTAACACGTCGAAAATTTTTGGACCAGTTTCATCGAAAAGAGTTATATTCATATGTGGTATGCCAAGATCTGGTTCAACTTTAGTTGAGCAAATTTTATCTTCTCATAATCAGGTTTACGCAACCGGTGAAAATAATTTTTTAACTACTATTTTCAATAAATACTACTTAAACAATAATGAATTAAAAAAAAACCAATTAATTAACGATATAAATAATAAAATTGGCAACGTACAGTTTGAATATTTATCAAATAATTCTATTAAAAATAATTCTTACAAAATCTTTACGGATAAGACTCTACAGAATTTTTATTGGATTGGATTTATAAAATTATTTTTCCCAAATTCAGTTATAATTAATACAGAAAGAGAAATTAAAGATAATGCTTTTTCAATTTATAAAAATGCCTTTAATAAAAGTATGGGTTGGACATATGATGAATTAGACATAGTTGATTATTTTCGAGTTTATAAAGACCTAATGAAATATTGGAAGTCTAATGTACCAAACTATATTTACACATTAAACTATGAAAATTTAGTAAATGATACTTCAAATGAAATAAAAAATTTATTGGAAGTTTGTAACTTAGAATTTGATATTAATTGTATGGAATATCACAAAAATAAAAATACTGTTTTTACAACAAGTAGCGTTCAAGTAAGGGAAAAAATTAGTGGTAGTGCTATAAATTCATATAAAAAATTCTATTTATACTTTAGCAAATTTTTTGATTCTATAGATAAATTATAAAGGATAATATAATTATATTTAGATTTTACATATCATAACTTTAGAAGTTATAATCTTTTTATGACAATTTATGCCTTATCTAGCGGACCGGGAATTTCGGGTATTGCTGTTATAAGAATTTCAGGCCAAGATACATCTAAAGCCATAGAGCTAATGACTGGTAAGAGCGTCCCTAAGCCAAGGGTAGCAACACTAAGAAAAATCAATAATATCAATACTTCTGAGCTAATAGATGAAGGCATAATTTTATGGTTTCCTGGTCCTGAGAGCTACACAGGCGAGGATATGGCCGAAATACAGGTGCATGGAAGTAAAGCTGTGATTAGTGCATTACACTCTAACATTTCAAATATAGAAAACTGTCGTTTAGCAGAACCTGGTGAATTTACGAAACGTGCTTTTCAAAATGGAAAAATAAATTTACTGAAAGCGGAGAGCATAGCAGACTTAATTTCTTCTGAAACAGAGATTCAAAGACAACAAGCAATCAAAATCATGAATGGTCGATCAGCAGATCAATTTAACTTCTTAAGAGAAAAACTTTTAAAAATTTTATCTCACGTTGAGGCTAAAATAGATTTTCCTGATGAAGATTTACCAAAAGATATTTTAAATGAAATTACAAAGAGTTCTGATGAAGTCTTAAAAAACTTAGAAAAAATTTTAAATGATCAAAAGGTTGGAGAAAGAATTAGAGAAGGATTTAAAATTGCAATACTCGGACCGACAAATGCAGGTAAGTCTAGTTTGTTAAATCATTTATCGAATAGAGATGTTGCAATAGTTTCTGAAATTGCAGGAACAACAAGAGATGTAATAGAAACCCATCTTAATATTGATGGTTATCCAGTGATTGTTTCTGATACTGCGGGTATAAGAGAATCTAAAGATGAAATTGAAAAAAAAGGTATTAAATTATCCCTTAATAGAGCAGAGGAAGCAGATCTGAAATTAGTGGTGGTAGATGCCAAAAAGCTTGATTTTACTGATGTTTTGAAAAGATTATTAGATAAAAATGCAATTTTAGTAGTAAATAAATCAGATCTATTAAAAAAAGATATTGATGCAGAAATAAAAAAAATAGATCACGTCTTAATTTCAATAAAAGAAAATACGAATATCGAAAAATTAATATTGAAAATAAAAAATAATTTAAAAAATAAATTTATTATAAGTGATGATATTTTTATAACTAGAGAGCGTCACAGACAACATTTGCAACAATGTTTGGATCATTTAAAAAATTTTAACCAAAAAAAAGAAATTGCAGATTTTGATAAAGCAGCCGAGGATTTAAGATTAGCAACACGACATCTTGGAATGATTGTTGGAAAAGTTGATGTTGAGGAGATATTAGGCAGTATTTTCAACGATTTTTGCATAGGCAAATAATAATCAATTTATCAGGTTTTTTTGCTATTTTTTACCAAAAATCATTGTTATTTAACGCTTATTCGCTAAAAACAAGAGGTATCTTGTAAATAAATTAATCAGCTATAAGTTTAGCTCATGAAAAATGATTTATCTTTTGATGTAGTAGTAATTGGTGGTGGACATGCAGGTTGTGAAGCTGCAACAGCCTCTGCTCGTTTAGGAGTTAACACTGCTTTATATACACACAAAATTGAAACAATTGGTGAGATGTCGTGTAATCCAGCTATTGGCGGTTTAGGTAAAGGTCATCTAGTTAGAGAAATAGACGCCCTAGATGGTGTTATGGGTGAGATTGCTGATAAGTCAGGAATACAGTTTAGGTTGTTAAATAGAAGTAGAGGTCCAGCTGTTCGTGGACCAAGAACACAGTCAGACAGATCATTGTATCGTAGATATATGCAAGAAAAACTTGTAAACTATTGTAATTTAAGCGTTTTTGCTGATCCTGTTGTCAAGTTTATTTTCCATAAAAACAGCATAAGTGGTTTTGAAACTAAAAAAGGTAATAAAGTTTCATGTAGCAAGTTAATACTAACAACGGGCACTTTTTTAAATGGTTTGATACACATAGGTGATGAAAGAACACCCGCAGGAAGATATGACGAAAAACCTTCCACGGGATTAAGTGAACAATTACAAAAATATGAATTTAAAATTGGAAGATTAAAAACTGGAACCCCTCCTAGATTAGATTCAAGAACTATAAATTATACAAATTTAGAAGAACAGTTTGCAGATGATAATCCTTATTTTTTTTCTTTTCTAACTAAAAAAAATATAAACAAACAAGTATCATGTAGGATGACATACACCAATCATAAGGTACATAAGATTATAGAAAAAAATTTATCGAAGAGCGCAATGTACTCCGGTAGCATAAAAGGTGTTGGACCAAGATACTGTCCATCTATTGAGGATAAAATTGTAAAATTTTCGGATAAAGGACGACATCAAATATTTTTGGAACCAGAAGGACTAAATGACAATACAATTTATCCAAATGGAATCTCTACATCACTTCCGAATGAGGTGCAGCAGGAAATATGTAATAATATCAGTGGTTTAGAAGATGTTAAAATAATTAGACCCGGATATGCTATAGAATATGACTATGTAGATCCTAGAGAGCTCTTTCTTACCCTTGAGACTAAAAAAATTAATAATCTTTACCTAGCTGGACAAATAAATGGAACTACTGGTTATGAGGAAGCTGCATCACAAGGTCTTATTGCCGGAATAAACGCTGCATTATCTGTCAAGGGACAAGAACCATTTATATTAGATAGATCTGATGCTTACATAGGAGTAATGATTGACGATTTAGTAACCAAAGGCGTTGCTGAACCCTATAGAATGTTTACTTCTCGGGCAGAATATAGATTAAGCTTGAGAGCAGATAATGCTGATCAAAGATTGACTGCTAAAGGCATCGAAATTGGATTAATTGGAGACCAAAGAAAGGACATATATTTAGATAAATTTCAAAAATTAATGAATATTTCTAATAAAATGCTTAAATCTTTTATTTCTCCAAATAAAGCCGAAAGTTATGGTATAAAGATAGCTAAAGACGGAGTCCTCAGGTCATCAAATGAAATTTTAACTCAAAAAGGTGTTGATATGAGTAAAATTAGAGACATTTGGAGTGATATACCTTATTATGACACCGAAATCGATGAGCAGATAGAAATAAATGCTCATTATAGAGGTTATTTAAAAAAGCAAAAAGCTGACATTCTTGCATTTAAAAGAGATGAAAATCTTCTAATTCCTGAAAAAATTGATTATAATAAACTTTCAGGACTATCAAATGAGGTAAAGGCAAAATTTAACCAAATTAAGCCTAAAACTATGGGTCAGGCCCTAAGAATTGATGGAATTACTCCTGCTGCTGTATATATTTTGTTGTCACATGTAAAAAGAAAGTCTATTAAGCATATAGCTTAATGGATCAAGAAATTTTAAATTCTTACTCAAAACTTTCAGGGTTAAATGTTTCACGTGAAACATTTTCAGACTTTGAAAGCTATATATCAATGATCTTAGAAAAAAATGAAAAAATCAATTTAATTAGCAAGAAATTTAATGAAAAAAATGACATAATTAAGCGTCATATTATTGATTCTGCACAAATTATTGATATTATTGACTTTAATAGCAATACAACTACAGATATAGGTTCTGGAAGTGGAATGCCTGGCATAATAATAGCAATTTTACTTAAAAGCCTTAAAAAAAATATAAAGGTCAAGCTTTATGAAAAAAGCTACCATAAAAGCCATTTTTTAAGAGATGTCTCTGCAAAGTTAAATCTAAAAACAGAAATAATACAAAAAAATATTTTTGAAGAAAAAAAATTAGCAACAGGAACAATAATGTCTAGAGCATTTAAACCGATGCCAGTAGTTTTAGATTTAGTGAATGAAAATTTTTCTAATTATTCAAATATAATTTTTTTTATGGGCAAGAGTGGAAGAGAAATTTTTCAAAATACTTTAAAGGATTGGGAATTAGATTATTCTGAAAAAAAAAGTTTAACCAGCGAAGAATCTTTTTTAGTAAATGTAAAAAAAATTAAAAAAAAAATTAAAAAAAACTAAATGCAAATTATTTCAGTCATAAATCAAAAGGGTGGGGTTGGTAAAACGACTTCAGCAATTAACTTAGCAGCAGGATTATCACTACAGAACAAGAAAATTCTAGTTGTAGACTTAGATCCACAGGGAAATGCAACTACTGGCCTTGGATTATCCAACATGGAAAATTCTTCAGAGACAATTTACGGAGTTCTTAATGGAACTAAAGAAATAAGCGATGTGATTAAAAAAACACAGTTTGAAAATCTCGATATAATAACCTCTAATGTAGACTTATCTGGTCTTGAGTTGGAGACGGCTGATGATAGCAACAGAGCTTTCTTGTTAAAAGTAAAATTGACCGCATATTTAAACAATTCTGGAGGTATATATGATTATATATTGATAGATTGTCCACCATCTCTAAGCCTACTGACCGTAATGGCACTGGTAAGCTCAAACTCACTTTTAGTCCCACTTCAAACAGAATTTTTTGCTTTAGAGGGCTTAACACAGCTAATGAAAACAATTGAGAGAATAAAGGTAAGTCTTAACCCTGAGTTAAGCATTAGAGGAATACTATTAACGATGTATGATAAAAGAAATAAGTTGTCTTCTCAAGTTGAGAAAGAGGCCAGAGATTATTTTAATGAAAAAGTTTATTCTACAGTAATTCCGAGGAACGTTAGGCTGTCAGAAGCACCCTCTCACGGAATGCCCGTTTTAATATACGACAAGACTTGTCCTGGTAGCAAAGCATACTTTAATTTTACAGATGAATTTTTAAAACAAGAAACAATAATGGGGAGCGCTGCTTAATGGATTCTAATAAAATTAAAAAAGGACTTGGTAGAGGTCTGTCATCTCTAATTGGTGAAACTAAAGTTGAGATCCAAAAAAATAAACTAAGTATTAGTGATCTTGTGCCAAATAAATATCAGCCTAGAAAAATATTTGACGAGGAAAATTTAAACGAACTTGCAAATTCAATTAGAGAAAGGGGAATTTTACAGCCAATCATTGTTCGAAAATCTAATGATGAAAAATTAAAGTTTGAAATAATTGCAGGAGAGAGAAGGTGGCTTGCGGCTCAAAAGGTAGGTCTGCATGATGTGCCAGTGGTCATAACAGATGCTGATGACTTAAAATCATTAGAATTCGCAATAGTTGAAAATGTTCAAAGGCATGATTTAAATCCCTTAGAAGAAGCGCAAGGATATAAAAAACTTATTGATGAATTCTCATATGATCAAGAAAAAGTCTCTAAATTTATAGGTAAAAGTCGTAGTTATATTGCTAACGCGCTTAGACTTTTGTCTCTTCCAGATGATGTGGTTAAATTAATTGAAAATCAAAAATTATCAGCTGGGCACGCAAAAATTTTAGTTGGATTAGAAAATGCTAGTTTTGTAGCTAGTAAAATAATTGAAAACAAACTCTCAGTTCGACAAGCTGAAAATTTTGTAAAATTATTTAAAAATAAAAGACAAAAACCAAGTAATTTAAAGGATGCAAATATAATGCATTTGGAAATGTCTATTGTAAATAAAGTTGGCTTAAATGTTGAAATTAAAAATAGAAAAAATAATAAAGGTAAAATTACTTTCGAGTACAAAGACCTAAATCAATTAAATAAAATAATTGATATAATTAAACGATATTATTAACTTTTTCAGAGGTAAAATTTAAAATAAAATCTGAAACTATATTAAGTGAATTTTTATTATCTTTTTTAATTAAAAGTTCAATCTCGAATAATTTATATAATATTTTTTTAATATCACTGGATTTCCATTTATAAATTTGTTGTTTGGTGATTTCTTTATCTTTCCAAAATATGGGTGGTTTTGCAGATGCAATTGTTAAATCAATATTATTATTTTTTTCAAACTGATCTACAAGATTTAGAATTTTCTTTGACTTGTATAAAAATATTTTCACTATTGTTACACTGTCTTCAACAGTAAAGATATTTTCGTTCAGAATTTTAATTATCTTATTTTTATTTTTAGCTAAACAATTATCAACTAATTCTGAAATACCGTAATCCTCAAAAAGATTTGATAATTTCAAAATTGTTTCTGGGGTAAGTTTTTTTCCACTTTTCGTGTAAGATTCAACCTTTTCCAGTTCAATTAATAGGTTTTTTCTGTCACCTCTTGTTTTATTTACTAAAATATTGATTTCAGAAAAAGATATCGGGATATTTCTACTTTTAAAAAAATTTGAAGCAATTTTTAATAGAGTTTGATCGTTATCTGGATAAAAGGCTACACATATTTCTTTTTTACTCTTTTCAAAATAAGATCTTAGATTTGATTTTTTTTCTAAATTTTCAGCATTAATTATAATAATCAAATCATTTATATTTTTTGACGCTATTTCTTTTACTAAATCAAATATTTTATCCGAGGCTCTTTTTATTATTATAACTTCATCAGTATCAAATAAGGATTTGTTTAAAATTTTATCTAAAAACTGATTAGAGTTCTCTAATACCTCTTTTTCTTCATAAACAGTTTTTTTATATTTTTTGTCAATTAATTTATTTATAGTTTCATTTTTTAATCCATCATTCTTACCATAAAATAAAATTATTTTACCCGATTTGAGATCTATTTTGTTAGTTTCAAAATATTTACAGATCATTTGATTTTTTTAATTTGTAGTAAAAATTTTTTATAAATTAAATTTGCCATACTTTTTTTAATGTTTGTTTCATAATTTCTTTCTTCAAAATCATCACTAAAATTCTTCATCACAAATTTTTCACTGATACTAAATTTATTTTCTGAATTATTTTCAATTATTGTAAAATTTACAGTTGACTCAACTTGATACTCTTCTGGTTCACCTGCCAAGTTGTTTGCAATAGTCTTTTTGCCGTAATTTGTTATAATGATAATCTTATAAACTTTACCTTCAGGATTAGAATTAGATCTTAACTTTGAAATTAAATCAAAATTTATATCTCTATCTCCTTCATATTTTAATATTTCAAAATTAATATTGTCTCTTTCATTTATTGAATACAAAGGTTGAAAACCACAATTTGTTATAAATAAAAATAAATTTAGAGATAGAAATATTTTTTTTATCACAGCTTTATATTAATATATTTATTAGCTTGTTAGGTACAAATATTTTTTTTTGTATTTTTTTTTCATTGACATATTTAGAAATATTTTTCTCTTTCAGTATTTTTTCAAATAATTTTTTCTCGTCGGTATCTCTTTTGCTTAAAATTAGCCCTCTTTTTTTTCCATTAATCTGAACTACAAAGGTTATTTCTTCATCAATTGTAAGTTTTGAATCAAATTCAGGCCATACATGGTTTCCAATTAATTTAAGGTTTTCTAAACATTCATTTGCGAAATGAGGTAAAACAGGCAAAAGAAGTACTAAGATTTTTTCATAGTTTTCTAAAAGAGTTTTTTTTGTGTATGAATTTTTTAATTCTTTTAAATAAAAAGTATGTAATTCGTGAATATTTGCAATAATTATATTATAACTAAAATTTTCTAGGTTTTGAGTTATTTTCTTTATAAACTTATTTGTTTCTATTGTTAAATTGTCGTTTTTATCCGTTTTGTGATTTGCGTTCATTTCATCTAAAAATTTTTGATTTAAGTTCCATAATTTCTGAATAAATTTATATGAGGAAATCATTCCTTCTTCTGACCACTGTACATCTTTTTCAGGGGGACTATCCGAGAGAATAAATAATCTAACTGCGTCAGCTCCATAGTTTTTAATCATTTGTTCAGGATCAATAGTATTTTTTTTTGATTTTGACATAGACTCGGATGAACCCGTAATCACTTTTTTAGATTGGTCTTTTTTTAGAAATTTTACCCCGTCTATAGAAACTATTTCATCTGGACTTAGCCAATTGTTGTTTTCATCTTTATACGTTTCATGACAGACCATTCCTTGCGTAAACAAACCTTTAAAGGGTTCGGTTATTTTAAATTTGTTATTTTGATGAGATAGAGCTTGCATAAAAAATCGAGAGTATAATAAATGAAGTATTGCATGTTCTACTCCTCCAATATATTGGTCGACTGGCATCCAATATTTTACATCCTCAATTTCGTATCCATAATTGTTTTTACCTGGAGAACAAAACCTTAAGAAATACCAAGAAGAATCTACAAATGTATCAAGGGTGTCTGTTTCCCTAGTGTATTTTTTGCCATCAATTATAATATTTTTCCAGTCATTATTACGATCAAGTGGATTGCCAGAGGGGTCTAATTTATCAATTTTTGGAAGTTCAACTGGCAGTAAATTTTTTGGTATTTTGTGAGGTTGATTATTTTCATCGTACATAATAGGTATTGGACATCCCCAATATCTTTGTCTTGAAACACCCCAATCTTTCAATCTAAAATTAATTTTTTTTTCTCCTAAATTATTTTTTTCAATATGCTCTATTGTTTTTATAACTGACTCTTCAGGACACTTTAATCCATTTAAAAAAGAAGAGTTAATTATATATCCAGAACCAGTATAGGCTTTATTTTTTACTTTATAATTTTGATTTTCAATATCAGGAGTTACTACTGTATTTATCGCAAGATTATATTTAATGGCAAAGTCGTAATCTCTTTGATCATGTCCAGGACATCCAAACACTGCACCATGTCCGTAATCCATTAAAACAAAATTTGCAAAATAAACTGGAACTTTTATTTCTTTATTTAAGGGGTTTATGGCTTTCAGCTCAGTTTTAAAACCAATCTTTTCAGCGTTCGCGATAGACTCTTCTGTAGTACCAGTTCTCGAACATTGTGTTTTAAACTTTAAAAAATCTGGATCACTATCGTAAAATTTAGATAGAGGATGATCAACAGATAAAGCCAAAAAAGACATACCGAATAATGTATCCGGTCTCGTAGTAAAACATTTTATTTGATTTACTTTATCCGATGAATCAATTTGAAAACTTATTTCACAGCCAAATGATTTTCCAATCCAATTTTTTTGCATAACTTTTACTTTATTTGGCCATTCATCTAATTCTTGCAGACCCTCTAAAAGTTCGGTAGAAAACCGAGTGATATTAAAAAACCATTGATTTAGCTTCTTTCTTTCAACAATCGCACCTGATCTCCACCCCTTGCCATCAATTACTTGTTCATTTGCTAATACAGTTTTATCTACAGGATCCCAATTAACGTATTGCTCTTTTCTATAAACAAGACCCTTATCGTATAGCTCTAAAAAAAATTCTTGTTGATGTTGATAATATTCTGGAGTACAGGTCGATATTTCTCGATCCCAGTCAATAGATAAACCTAATTTTTTTAACTGAGCTTTCATATTTTCAATGTTAGATTCTGTCCAAGTTTTTGGATCTAAATTGTTTTGTCTTGCTGCGTTTTCTGCAGGCATACCAAATGAGTCCCATCCCATTGGATGTAATACGTTATATCCTTGTAAAGCTTTATACCGAGCAAGGACATCACCTATGGTGTAATTTCTTACATGACCCATATGAATTTTTCCTGATGGATAAGGAAACATTTCCAAACAGTAAAATTTTTTTTGATTTTCTTTTTTTTTGGCTTTAAAAGTTTTATTCTCTTCCCAATATTTTTGCCATTTATTTTCAACAGAATTAAAATTATATCTTTCCACAATTAATTATTTTTATATTATCCATCACCAGGAGTAGACATTACATATGGTTCTTTTTTCTTATTAGGATTTTCTTTTTCATATTTAACCGCTTTTTTTAAAATTTCTCTCTTAAGTTCAGCAATTAAGTTTCCACTCTTTTCAGACGTTACACAATTATTTTGATTATCACATGTTTTAGTAAAAATTTTAATATCTAGTGCATCAGATCTAATTTCATTTGTTAAAAATCTAATAGAGATTTTTAAAACTTCATTGGAGTTTTTATCACTTGAATACCAATCAGTTATAATTATACCCCCGCTATAATTAACTGAAGCAAGAGGAATAAAATCAATTGTATCTAGAGAGGCTCTCCATAATTCGTTTGAACTGGCAAATTCAAAATTTCCACCCCCATCTTTTTTGATCATGTTGTTAAGTCTAAAACCTTTTCCTTCTTCTAAATTTCGCTTAACTCTCTCCCTTGGATCCGGAGGATTTTTTCTCGCATCTCCTCCTAATTTAGCCAACTGACAAGACGCTAAAATTATTGATATTATAAGAATTGTTGTTAGTCTTAAAAGCTTCATAATTACCATTTTCCTTAAAATAGGGCTCTTATATATTATTTCCATTAAATATCGAAAATTTCTTATATTATTTAACTTTTTTACTGTGATAAAAATATCACATATTATTAATTTTAACGATCTTTTGTTGTAATTTTAATCATCAAATAATCTGTCTGATAAAAGGTTCATGTTTATTATTAATAATTAACATTAATTAAAAGGAGTAATTAATATGAACAAATTAACTAAAATAGGGCTATCAGCACTAGCTGGTTCTCTAGTTGCAGTTTCTGCTCACGCTGGCTCTATGTCAGTATCAGGTTCTGCTTCACTTACGATCGCTGACAGTGACGTTGACAATACTCAAGCAACTACTGCAGAGGGTAACACTTGGACTATGGGTGACAGTCTTACATTTACTGGTGGTGGAGAGCTAGATAATGGTATGACAGTTAGCGTGTCTTACGAGCTTGATGATGACGAAGGTGATGCTAACAGTAATGTTTTAGACTCACACTCAATCACATTATCATCAGATGAAATGGGATCTATAACTTTCGCTGGTCATGGTGGTGATAGTGCAATGAGTGCAATCGATGATAAAACACCACATGCTTACGAAGAGTCATGGGATGGTGTTGCTGAAGCTGATGAAGAAACATTAATCGGCGGTACATCTGCAAACAATATGTTTACTTACAAATCACCAAATATTAGTGGTGCTGTAGTAACAATTGGTTATGTTCCAGGTGGTGATTCAAAAACAACAACTGGTAGCTACATGGACTTTGCGGTTGCAATTTCTCCAGAAGCAGTTGAAGGTTTAACTCTTGGTTTCGGTATGGGTGAATCTGAAGAAACTGCTGGTAGTGCAGTTGATGAACAAGCATTATATGCATTATATAGCTATGGCTCGTTTACAATTGGATACCAAATGAACGAAGCAGATGGTCCTGCAAACACTGATGATGTAGAATTTTCTGCATTTGGTGTATCTTATGCAGTATCAGATGATATTTCAATTGCTTACAACCAATCTACATCTGATTTAGCATCTGCAACTGTTGATCAAGAAGCATCTGGTATTTCTGCTTCATACACATCAGGCGGTATTACTGTTGCTGGTATGATGAATGATGTTGACGGAGTAAGTCATGCTTCTTCAGACGCTGAAGGTTACGAGCTTAACTTCTCATTTGCATTCTAATTAATTTAGAATCAAATTATTTAAAAAGGCCTCATTCGTGGGGCCTTTTTTTTTATTCAAAATAAGATATTCCTGCAAATCCAACGCAGTTTACGAGTTTTAGTTTTTTTAAGTTATTTTTGTTAACACCTCCTAAAGCTACTATTTTGAGTTTCGTATTATTTGAGAGATTTCTAAATTTATTGATACCCAAGAATTTTTTATTTTTTTTAAAGATTGAAGATATAAAAATTAATTTTATTTTTTGTATTTCTTTATTTCTTATTTCTTTCAAATTATGACATGAACCTATAATTAAAAATTTTTTTTTTAAGTTATAAGATAGATGACTAAAACTTTTGTTAAAGGATGGAATATATACCCCATCTAAATTAAGATTTATTGCTAATTTAACGTTGTTAGCCAAAATAAAAGTAATACCCTTTTTTTTGCAATATCTTTTAAATTTTTGAATAGTAGCAATTTCTGAACTGGCACTGTAGTTTCGATAAATAATGACGGTACTTTTTTCTTGTTTGTCTATATATTTTGTATCAAATTTATTTATAAAATAATATTTTTTGAAAAATTTATGCATGATGTAATTAAAAGTTATAAAGAAATAATTAGTGTAATTGAGCATAGATTTAAAGATCAAAATACTAATAAACCAAAAGTAATTGCAGTATCCAAAACTTTCAGTTTAGACAAAATTTTACCCTTGATTAATTATGGTCATTTAGATTTTGGGGAAAACAAGGTTCAAGAGGCACTAGAGAAATGGTCTGATATTAAATTGATCAAAAAAGATTTGAAATTACATCTAATAGGTAAATTACAAACGAATAAGGTAAAGCAAGCGATAAAAATATTTGATTACATTCATTCGGTTGATAGTGAAAAGCTCTCAAAAAAAATAGCAGATGAGGAGTATAAACAAGGGAAAAAAATTAAAATTTTTATTCAGGTTAATATTGGAGATGAAGATCAAAAATCAGGTATCAATAAAAACCAGCTATTCGATTTTTATCAATTTTGTAAAACATTAAAACTAGATGTTGTTGGATTGATGTGTATTCCACCCTTTGATCATGACTCAAAGAAATATTTCGAAGAAATGAATAAGTTAAATAAAAGTTTAAATTTAAATGATTTGAGCATGGGTATGTCTTCTGATTATCTTGAGGCCATAAATCATTCTGCTACTTATTTAAGAATAGGTTCGAGTATTTTTGGAAATAGAAATTAGTTAATTTTTATTTTTGAATTCTTATTTATTAATTTTAATAAAATTAAAAAGTCTTTTTTAATTAGTGCAACACATCCAGCTGTGGGCAAATAGTTTGGTGTTAGATGCAAAAAAATACAACTTCCTTTACCTACTATTTTATTTTGAAAATTATATTTAATGGGAATTAATAAGTCGTATTTGTGATCTTTTCGAAAAAGCTTTTCATGAGAAACTTTTTTATCACTAATAATTAATCTGTTATATTTTTTAGGATGATTAACGTCATTACACCAAGCCATATATTTTTGAATGGGAATACATTTTAATTTTGTATTAGGCTTTTTTACTCTGTCTTTTCTATAATAAAGATGCTCTAGAGAAAAGATTCCAATAGGTGTTTTTAAATCTCCTTCAATTTTTTTTTTACTAGTGCCCTTTTTGCCTATACTACAGTCAAAATAAAAATCGTCGACTTGAAGAGTATGTTTATTTTTTAACGAAATTAACATATTTTATAAGTTAATATGAATAAACAAAACTTAATCATATTTAAACTTAAAACTTTTTATAATATTTTGAAAGAACTTGAGTCAATCACAAATTTGTATGTTTTTGAAGCTTCAAATGAAAAAGAACGCAAAGAGCTAGAAAA
>CACKXR010000014.1 GCA_902604175.1 uncultured Pelagibacteraceae bacterium | reverse complement strand
ATTCCCATATCCTTCATAGTTTTGGTAGCAAGTGTACCTTGACCACCTACGCCACAAAAAACTACATATTCTTTATCTGGATTATCTTTAAAAATCTTATTTTCAAGAGGGCTTCCTTCAGCTAAGTAAAATTCAAGTAGACCTCTATCCATGTGAATAGCATTGCCTATAGTACCTTTTGAAAAACTTTCTTTATCTCTAACATCAATAAATTGAACATTTGGGTCATTAATCTTTTTCTTTGCATCTTCTGCAGTTATATTTTCAATCTCACTGCTCACGCTCATTAGTTCCTCAAATTTTTTCATTATACTCCTTTAAGTTAGATAAATTTTTTTAATAATACTAAAGATTATGCAAAAGTGTAGAAATTTTTATATTATCTATTGTGGCATATGTGTTAATTGAAATACTAAATTTTTTTTGTATGAATAAATCATGATTACTAGAAGAAATTTTATAAAATTCTTAAGTTTGTCTTTTTTGACATTAATTATCACTCCATACAAATTTGCTTTCTCAGAAGTTAAAAAAATTATCAACAAAAATTTAACCAAAAAACAAAAAGAAATCATGTTCAACGAGGGAACGGAGAGAGCTTTTACAAGTAAATTGTTAAAAGAAGATAGAAAAGGGTTTTATCATTGTGCTAACTGTGGAGCTAAACTGTTTTCTTCTGAGGCGAAATTTGACAGTGGTACAGGTTGGCCATCTTTTTCCGAAGCTTTACCTGGAGCTTTCAAGACTAAAGTAGATTACTCTTTTGGCATGAGAAGAATAGAGTATCATTGTGCAAAATGTGGTGCTCATCATGGGCATGTCTTTCTTGATGGCCCAACTGCAACTGGAAAAAGATTTTGTAATAATGGTTTGTGCTTGTTATTTGTCCCAGAAACTTAAAATTATTTTAAAAACCCATATTTTTTTAGTCTGACATCACCAGTTCGTGCATGTGCTTCCATACCTTCGTATCTAGAAATTCTTGCAGCAGCTGCACCAACTAATTCTGTAGAATCCTTTGTCATTCTTTGAAAACTTAAAGTTTTAATAAATTTTCCTACAAATAAACCACCCGTGTATTTTCCTGCACCTTTAGTTGGTAATATGTGGTTTGTACCTGAGCATTTATCTCCATAAGCGACTGTAGTTTCTTCTCCAACAAATAAGGAGCCATAATTTGTTAATCTTTCATGGAACCATTTCAAATTTTCTGTTTGAACTTCTAAGTGCTCAGGTGCGTATTCATCACTAATTTTCACAATTTCTTCATCTGTATCACATAAAATAACTTCTCCATAATCTCTCCAAGCTGCATCTGCACTTTTTCTTGGGACTTCAGGTAGCTCTGCAATTAATTCAGGAACTCTTTTCATTACTTTTTCTGCAAGCTCTTTACTTGTTGTATACAACCAACAAGGTGAATTATATCCATGTTCAGCTTGTCCAACTAAATCAACAGCTACAATTTCAGGATCAGCTTTTGCATCCGCTATAATTCCAATTTCAGTTGGTCCAGCAAATAAATCAATACCTACTTTCCCAAATAAAATTCTTTTTGCTTCAGCAACAAATTGATTTCCTGGTCCAACAATAATATCAGCAGAGGGGTTATTGAATAATCCATTAGTCATTGCTGCAATAGCTGGCACACCTCCAAGGTTCAAAATTACATCTGCTCCACATAAATCAGCAGTATAAACAATTGTTGGGTGAGCACCTATACCTTCTTTAGGAGGGCTGCATGCAATAATATTTTTAACTCCAGCAACTTTAGCTGTTGTAACACTCATCACCGCTGAGGCTATGTGAGCATATCTTCCGCCAGGAATATAGCAACCAGCTGTATTTACAGGTACCAGTTTTTGTCCAGCAAATAAGCCATTGGATAATTCAACTTCAAAATCCTGACCATAATTTTTTAATTGAGCTTCTGCAAACTTTCGAACTCGATCAAATGAAAATTGAATGTCATCTTTCGTTTTTTGATCTAGCGCTTTTTTAATTTCTTCAATTCTTTCTCTAGTAACAACTATTTCACCATCATACTTATCAAATTTATTAGTTAGATCAATACATCCTTGTTCTTTAGTACTTTCTAAATCTTTTAAGAGATCCTGAACGATACCTGTGGTTTTAGTATCATCTGTTGATGAAGTCTTTGGTGATTTTTTTAAATATGTAATTGTCATTTATTTTTTAGTCTTTTATATAATCTTTAATCTAAAGCAACAACTGCTGCAGCAATTGAAGCCAATCTCGCAGGAGCTTCATCGGATCTACTTGTGATTACAACCGGGACTTTGCCACCAATTACAACACCAGCGGCACAGGCACCCATAAAATAGATCATCATTTTTACCAAAGCGTTTCCTGCCTCAACACTAGGTACTAACAATACATCTGCCTCTCCTGCCACTGAATTTTTTATACCTTTAATACTTGCTGATTTTTTTGAGATACTATTATCAAATGCTAGAGGGCCAAACACATCAGCGTTTAAATTTTCTTTTTCTGCCAATTTTGTGAGTTCCGCCGCCTCTAATGAAGTAGGCACACTCTCAATTACTTCTTCTGTTGCTGATAATATAGATACTTTTGGGCGTGAAATACCAATTCTGTGTGAAAAGTCTACAACGTTTTTAAGAATATGCATTTTTGTTTTGATATTAGGTAATACATTTAAGGCACCATCAGTAATAATTAATGGTGCATCTTCTTTTTCAATTGTCATATGCCAAATATGACTTAATCGAGTTTTACCCATTAAATTATATTGACGCTTTAATACTTCTTTCATTAAAACATCGGTATGAATATGACCTTTAACAATAATTTTTACCTTGTGCTCACTTGCTAATTTAGCAGCTATAGATGCTGTATTATTTTCTATAGGTTCATCAATAATTTCATATTGAGAAATATCCCATTTTAAATCTTCCGCACATTTTTGAATTTCTTTTTTATCTCCGATAAAAATTGGCTCTATTAAATTTTCTTTTACAGCATCTTGAACGGAGAGCATTGGCAGGGGCATCCCTGCATTTACAACTGCTGCTTTAACACCTTTTTTTTTGTGTGCCACATCAAGCAGGTTGTTAGGACAAACAATTTCTTTATTCGAGAGCATTTGCTACAAATATGTGAAAATAATGTCCATGTACACAGAAAAATATTTTAATATCTTTAAAGTAAAATCTTATATGGTAACTAAGAATGGAAATTGTTACTAAAATTGCCCCGGTAGTTTTAGCTCTAATCATGTTAGGATTGGGTCTTGGTCTTTCAATTAAAGATTTTACTAGAATATTAAGAACACCAAAAGATTTTATTGTAGGTTTTTTTTCTCAATTAATTTTGTTGCCAATTGTAGCTTTAATCATTGCACTTAGTCTCGATCTTCCATCTGCTATTGCAGTAGGACTCATGATAATTGCAGCTGCACCTGGAGGTGTTACTTCAAATGTTTTAACAAAATTTGCTAATGGAGATGTAGCTTTATCCATTTCTTTAACTGCAGTAACTAGTTTAGTTTGTATTATTAGTATTCCAGTAATTGTAATTAGCTCTGCAGATATTTTAGGAGTTACCATTGCAAAAGAAATTTCAGTAATTGGTATTGCTTTGAAAATGGCATTAGTGGTTACAGTCCCTGTAATTATTGGAATGATTATAAGAGGTTTTGCAGAAAATTTTATTTTAACTAAAATCAATTTAATTAATAAATTAACAGGGTGGTTATTTGTTATAGTATTTATTGCAATATGGATTGAGGAAAAAGATAATATTTTTACTTACCTTGCTCAGGCAGGTTTAGCTGTATTAATTTTAAATGTTGTTATGATGGTATTAGCATATTTTATTGCTAAAAAGTTTGTATCAGGAATAGCACAACAGAAATGTATTGCATTAGAGTGTGGTCTACAGAATGGAACTTTAGCAGTGTTTGTTGCAACATTAATATTTGATGAGGTAGCTTATATAGTACCAACAGGTGCCTATGCACTGCTGATGTATTTAACTGGATTTATTTTTATTTATATCTTAAGAAAAAATAATTAATTATCTCAAATAACTAGGAATAAAGTCGTCATCTTTATCTTTTCCAGAGTCTATAATTTTTATTTGATTAAATACTTTATAAATAAAATTACTTAAGCTTCTAATATTAGCATCTTGTAATTTAGAACTTCGTTTTAAATTTGTACCTTGAATATTTATAAAAAGCAGCTTTTTTTCGTTAATAGTTATATAATTGTTTTTAACTAAATATTTTAATTTTCTAACAACAGTTGGCCTAGGAATTCCAGTAATATCAGATAAAGACATTGCATTAATACCTCTTTCATCAGAGCCCATAACTTTTTTTTGATATGTTTTTAAGTTTAAGTCCTTTACTTTGAAATTCTTATTGTGAGATGCATTTAGCATAACCAATATTCCAATACACATAGTTTCCAGATCCTTTACTTCTTTTCGCCACCTGTTGGTATAAGTAAATATAAATTTATAAAATTGATACCAGCAAAAAGAAAAATTTTCCTTCATAGAGGATGAAATCTCGTCAACAGTAAATGTTTTTTCATTTTTTAATAATTTATTAAATTGGAATAATAAAGAACTCATATCTTTTAGGGTATCTTTTGCTTGGGTAGCAACTAGTGTACTCCTATTAACAAACAATTTTTTTCCAGATTTTTTAATTACACCTGTTTTTTCTAATTCTAATATTTTCCTTCTTACGCTTTCTTTTGGTATTTCTAGGTCTTTTGAAATATCGCTTAAATTTATTTTCTCAATTTCTATTGATCTATCCTTATAAAAAGTATCGTAATCAACAACCAACCCGTTTCTTCTAAAAACAATCAAATCTTTATTAATCAGATAAATAACAATTATATATTTATCTATATCTTTATGAACATTATATGCTCTTATTAACCAACTACTGATCAAGTAATAATAAGCTGGAGCTAATTTGCTAAAATTGTTAGCAATTACATTGAAAATCTCTTTCTGGTCAATTTGTGCTGAAACACTAGGTATTGTTGTCATTGTTATCTCTGCGACTATTTTGAACTATTAAATAAGCAATAGCAACCCAAATTGGACTCACCTAATATATCAAATTTTATTGCCACGTGATTTAATAAGTTAATGAATAATGAAGGCTTAAATAGAACATTCCACGTTGGTAAAGACCCCACTCAAGAAAATGAAGCTCCTCTTAGAGTGAACGTGGATGTTCTTAAGCTAAGACTAATTGAACAAAAAAGAAAAGATAGAGTAAAGCGTACAATTATTTTATCTACAGTTGTTATATCATTAGGTGCTTTAACAGTATTAACTTATTAAAATTTCCAAGTCCTTTTTAATTATTTCTGGAATAAAAATTTCTTTTTTTAGATTATTTTTATACCTGTAAAACTTATTTTGTCCTGGATACATTATTTCTTTTACTCCTTTGATTTTTGGTAGTTTTTTAATTGTTCGAATATTATCTTTTATTCTTTGATTATAATTTTTTTGAAATAAATTTGCTTTAAAGGCGATGAATAAATGCCCAATGTTTTGTGGACCAGAAAAATCATCGAATGGATCTTTTACTCGTCCTGCATGATTTCCACCTGTGATTACCCCACTTAAAATATCCACCATCCAAGCAAGACCTGATCCTCTAAATCCTGCAATCGGAAGCTGAACACCTTTTAATGCTTTCTTTGCATCATTAGTTGGTTTACCAAACTTATCCAGCGCAACACCTTGAGGAATTTTTTGATTATTTCTTGCAGCAACTCTTATTTTTCCTCTGTTAATCATTGAAATTGAGGTATCTAGTATAAAAGGAATTTTGGTTCCTGTTGGAGTTCCAAAACATATAGGGTTTGTTCCAAATAAACTTTTTAATGCACCATGTGGTGCAACTGCAGGTGGGGCATTGGTGTAAATCATAGTGATCAAATTTTTTTTAACTGCTTGTTCGGCGTAATAGCCTGACAATCCATAGTGTCCACTTCCTTTAATAGCAACCATACCAATCCCACTTTTTTGAGCATGTTTAATCGCAGTCTTTATTCCAAGATCTGCTGCAACAAAACCAATACTATTATTTGCATCAATATGAGACACAGATTGAGAAATTTTTTTTATTTTAATTTTTGGTTTAGGATTAATTACTTTCTTCGAAATTCGATCACAATACATCTTAAGTCTTGATAATCCATGCCCATATGCGCCAACTAGTTCAGCATTAATTAACGCATTTGCTGAAATTAATGCGTGATCTTTACTTAAGCCAAATTTTTGAAATATTTTGACAACTTTTTTTTTTAATAATGGAGTTTTCAAATTAACCTTTTCCACGCCAAGGGATGGTTTTGTCTATAATTTTTCTTAAAGTGATATCAAACAATAATCCAAGCATTCCCATGATAAAAATAGTGATCCAAATAACCTCGTACTGAAAATATTTTTTAGCTACATTTTCCACAAACCCAATACCAGTAGTTCCTGCTAAAAATTCAGCAGCAACTAATGTTCCCCAACACATTCCTACAGCAACTCTAATTCCAGTTAAAATTTCTGGAAGTGAATTTGGAAAAATTACATATCTTAGAATTTGTTTTTTAGAGGCTCCTAAAGAGTGAGCAGCATGAATTTTTGAAAGTTGAGTTCCCGAAGCACCAGCTCTAGCAGAAATGATCATAATAGATAAGGAGACCATAAATAATAAGAATACTTTACCAGTATTATCAATTCCTAAAACTGAGATAATAAGAGGGGCCCAAGCAAGAGGTGGAACTGGTCTATATAATTCTATCAATGGATCAAAAAATCCTTTTGCAAATCTATTCAGCCCCATAAACAAACCTAAAGGAACTCCAATTAAAATTCCAAAAACTAGGCCCAAAAATACCCTTAAAAAAGAATCCCATATATGCCCGTATGGCACTGGAATTTTAAATAATTTAAAGTCACCAGTGACAACTTTTAAAACATTACCTTTAAAGTTTTCTTTAACAATTCCGTCTTTGGTGTGAACCGGATAATCACCTGGTAGAACATCAGCTATCCAATCAGGTAAAATAAAACCAACAATTGATGAAACATCAATCATTTCAATCCAAAGCAGTGGAATATTTTTGTAACCAACGCTTGGCTTAGACATTAAAATAAATTTATTTAGGGTATCAGAGGGTTTTGGAAGCCATCTTCCAGAACCTTGTTCTGAACAACTTGGTCCACTGGCAACTATTGTGCCTGCTGGAAATAATAGAATATCTATTAATCTCAGACTACCTTGTTCAGATTTTTGTAAATTATCAAACTCAATGATTGCTTTCTGCATCTCATTAAGAGCATTAGGAGGGTAGATACTTGCAAATTCAATACGTCTTGCAATTTTAACTATATTTTTTGCATAGTCGGATGCAATTTCATCGTTGTTGTTTAAACTTTTCCTGTAGGTTTTTATCTCATCTTTTAATTTTTTGATTGAGGTTTTGAACTGAGGATTGTGATTTCTTAGTTTAAAGAATTTATCACTTATGATTTTAAGCTTTTCAGCTGCAGCATGGAATTTAAGACCTTTACTTGTTTCAGGAACTACAGGAACCTCAATAGTATTTTCTATTGATCCCGTCCCTGATTGAACTTTTATAATTCCCCATCCACCCTGTTCTGATACAGCATTTTGTCTTTCAATTTTTTGTTCTTGCGTTTCAAAAGGGTAGTCTTTTTGTTTAAAGTTTGAGCTTAAGAGTTTTATTTCTTCAGTCATTTCATTAATTTTTGTTTTAGTATCAATCTCAATTAAATCCTCATTAGTTAATAAAGGTATTAATTGAATAGTTTTATTTATGTAGTTGACTAAAATAGTTTTTTGCTGGCTATTCAAATCTGGAGAATTTTTAATTTCCTTAGTAATTTTTTGAAGATTTTTATTTTCAATTTTTATTATTGAGGTGCTTTTAAATTCTCTTTCTTCAATAGGAAATTGATATTTCAATCCCATTAAAGATTCATTTACTTTTGCAACCTGGCATAATTCATTTGCTGATTTTGGATAAAAACCTTTTGCTATATCCCATGAGTAATAAAGCCAAACCAATAGTATTGCAGCACTTCCTACAATTACCCAGTGCGTACCTCCTTTTGCTCTTTCAGGATTTCCAAATACGGCGTCTACTTTTTCTGTTTTGATTAATCTTCGGCCGTAAAGAATACTTCCGATAATCGCTACAAATATAAATAAGGTTACTATTTGAATTAACATTAATTTTCTTTCCCCATTATTTCTTCTTCCATATTCCAGATCATGGACAAAATTTCTTCTCTCTTTGATGAAAATTCTTTGTTCTTTTTTATTTCTCTTAAATCTTCTTTAAGACCCATTTCAGCAAAAGGAAGATTGTATTCTTTATGTATTCTTCCGGGTCTAGGTGCCATTACATACAATCGTTCTCCAAGCAACAATGCTTCTTCAACTGAGTGAGTAATAAGGATGATAGTTTTTCCTGTTTCTTTCCAAATTTTTAATACCAAAGACTGCATTTTCTCTCTTGTTAAAGCATCTAATGCTCCCAATGGCTCATCCATTAAAATTAAATCAGGATCATTAATCAGACATCTTGCAAGCGCCACCCTTTGCTGCATACCTCCAGATAATTGGTAAGTAGGCGTATTACCAAAACCTTTTAGACCAACAATTTCTAACCATTCTTCAACTTTTTCTTCAGTTAATTTTGTATTTTCTTTTTTCATTCGCAGACCAAAGTTTACGTTTTCTGCAACTGTTAACCATTCAAACAATGCACCCTGTTGAAAAACCATTCCTCTTTCAACTCCTGGGCCGTCAATTTCTTTATTGTTTAGAGTAATTAATCCAGAAGTTGGTCTTAAAAAACCAGCAGTAATATTTAACAAAGTTGTCTTTCCACAACCAGAAGGTCCAAGCACGGTCAGTAGTTCACCTTTTTTTAGAGTAAAACTTACATCTTTCAATGCGTGAACCGTTTCTCCTTTTGGAGTTTTAAAAATCATGTTTAGATTTTCAGAAATAAGATCACTCATGACTACCTTATATTAGAAATTTTATAAAAAAAATAGGCACCAATCATTATAATTGGCGCCTATTTAAATTTTAAACCTTTAAAATTATAAAGGTAGGAAACTTGTATCTACAGCTCCATCAGGTGTTCCCATTCCTTTTAGGAAACCATCAAGATTACCACTTTCCATAGATTGTTTTGTTTCAGATGGAGTTAAGAATTTAAATCCATCTAAAGTTTCTTTCATGTCAGCAACTTTCATTTCAGAGGCTTTTGACATAGAGTTCATATCACTTTTACCAGCTCTATATCTATCGTTTGCTTCATGAGTTACTTCAATAAAAGTTCTCAACATTCCTGGATTTTCCTTCATAAACTTGTCTGTTACAGAAGTAATATCTATTCCTAAGATACCAGCATCTCTAGCTTCTTGAACTGTTAATAATCTTGAACCAACAGCAACTGCAGCTTTAATAGAATTACCACCAAACAAACATGCCATCACAACATCACCGCTAACCAAAGCAGCAGCACCTTCTTCAGGATCCATTTGAATTATATCCATTTTACTTCTATCAGCTCCAACAACCTTCATACTTTCATCAAAAACATACTCAGCCATTGTTCCAAGTGGTACAGCAACTTTTTTACCCTCTAGCTCGGAACCGTTTGCTTTTGTAATTCCAGAAGCATTAGAAGTGACACAAGTAGTTCCTCCCATTCCATATTCCATAGCAATATCTACTAGCTTGATAGGTGCTTTAGATTTTACAGCATTGATAAAAGGTACTAAACCTTGTGAGTAAGAAATATCAATATCCCCTGCTAACATAGCATCAGTCATTGCTCCACCGTTTGTGAAGTTTGTCCACTTAACTGGAACACCAAGAGCTTTAGCAAAATTTTTCTTTTGCATGTCCTCTAAGTTAGGACTTGGCCATTCTAGAAAATATGCAACTCTAACTTCTTTTGCAGCCGAATTTGCAACTGAAATAGACAGGTTAAGCGCAAATATAGATCCTAGAATAAAAGTTAATAATTTTTTCATTTATTCCCCTATGTTTAATTAATTAAATTGCGCATATTTAAGTTCAATTTTAGATAGAAGTAAAACACTTTATGAAGAAAAGCTGGTGTGCAAATAAATCAATTGTACAATTTAAAGTTGTATATTAATGTTGTCCAATGTAGGTCAAAATAAATGTAGTAAACAAAACATTTTAGTCTACATATTTTGTAATAACTAAAAATTAAAAATTATGAGCTCAGAAAACAGAACTTCGGTACCGAATTCTTTAAATGAACATTGGATGCCGTTTACATCCAATAAAGATTTTAAAGCTAATCCAAGATTAATTACTGAAGCTAAAGGAGTTTATTTAAAAACCCATCATGGAAAAACCCAAATTGATGCAAGTTCAGGATTATTTTGTAATCCTTTAGGTCATGGACGAAAAGAAATTACTGAAGCTGTAACTAAACAATTAGAAACTTTAGATTACGCTCAACCATTTCAACAGGGTTTTGGTGGATCATTTGAATTAGCTACAAAAATTTCAAAACATACTCCAGGAAACTTAAATAAAATGTTCTATACAATTTGTGGATCAACGGCTGTTGAAACAGCAATTAAAATTGCAGTCGCTTTTCACCGAGCAAAAGGGAATGCTCATAGGTTCAGATTTGTGGGTCGTGAGCGTGGATATCACGGCATGAATATTGGGTGTGTTTCTGTTGGAGGAATGATTAACAACGTAAAAACTTTTGCAAGTATTCTAATGCCAGGTGTTCAACATATGAGACATACACATTTACCAGAACATAAATTTGTAAGTGGTCAGCCAGAAACTGGTGCAGATTTAGCAGACGACTTAGAAAGAATAGCAAGCAACTTTGGTCCAGAGAATATTGCAGCATGTATTGTTGAACCAATCGCTGGATCAACTGGAACTTTAGTACCACCGAAAGGTTATTTGCAAAAATTAAGAGAGACTTGTGATAAGCATGGCATACTCCTGATTTTTGATGAAGTAATTACAGGTTGGGGCAGAACAGGTTCTTCATTTGCAAGTCATGAATTTGGAGTTACTCCAGATATAATGACTATGGCTAAAGCAACCACTAATGGTGTGGTCCCTATGGGTGTAGTTGCTTGTAAAGATGAAATTTATGATGCAGTTATGGATGCTTCTCCTATGGGTTCAGTAGAATTATTTCATGGCTACACTTATTCTGGAATACCTGTTGCTGTAGCTGCAGCTCTAGCAGTTCAGGATATTTTTGAAAAAGAGGATATTTTTGAAAGAGCAAAAAACTTAGCTCCTTATTTTCAAAAAGGATTATTTTCACTTCAAGACTTGGAAGCTGTGGAAAATATCAGAGGATATGGAATGATGGGTGGAATTGATATGAAATTAAATTCAAAACCAGGTAAAGCAGGTTATGAAACTTTTAAAGCTTGTTACGAAGCAGGAGTAAATTTCAAAGCTACTGGTGACTGTCTAATTATTGCTCCTCAGTTTATATGTGAGGAAAAACATATAGATGAAATTATCGACAAATTAAGAACAGGTATAACTAATTATCAAAAAAACCAAAAAAATTAGTTTATTCTTAAAATTAAATAAAAGCTTATGAAGATAGGCGTACCCAAAGAAATTAAACCTCAAGAAACTCGAATAGGTTTAACACCTGAAAGTGTTAAAACTTTAGTTGGAGAAGGTCACGAAGTTTTGATTGAAAATAATGGTGGATTTGAAGCTGGATTTGAAAATGAACAATACATTAAAGCTGGTGCTAAAATTACTAATTCAGCAGAGGATATATTTAATGATGCTGAAATAATCGTTAAAGTTAAAGAACCTCAAAAGATTGAAGTAGATATGATAAGAGAAAATCAAATTGTGTATACCTATCTTCACTTGGCAGCTGCGAAAGAATTAACAGAGGGTTTAATTAAATCAAAAAGCATAAATATTGCCTATGAAACTGTGACCGATGATAATGGAAGATTGCCATTGCTTGCGCCAATGAGTGCTGTTGCAGGAAGAATGTCAGTTCAAGCTGGAGCGCATTGTTTAGAAAAAAATCAAAAAGGTAGAGGTGTATTATTAGGGGGAGCACCTGGTGGAGAGCCAGCTAACGTATTAATTCTAGGAGGAGGTGTTGTTGGAGAGAATGCAGCGATAATAGCCACAGGTATGAAAGCAAAAGTTCATATTGTGGATAAATCTCAAGAAAGGTTAAAACAATTAGTTGAGATTTTTGGTGATAAAATAATCCCTAAACAAAGTGATAAAACTGATCTAAATAAATTGGTTGCTGAAACAGATTTATTAGTAGGTGGAGTGTTGATCCCTGGAGCAGAAGCACCAAAATTAATTACTAAAGAAATGATAAAATCAATGAAAAGAGGATCTGTTATCGTCGATGTTGCCATTGATCAAGGGGGATGTGTGGAAACAAGTAAACCAACTACGCATGGAGATCCAACCTATATTGTTGATGACGTAGTCCATTACTGTGTAGCTAATATGCCTGGTGGAGTTCCTAGAACTTCTACTTTTGCTCTAAATCAAGCAACCCTTCCTTTTTTGGTTAAACTTGCAAACAAAGGTTACCAAAAAGCCCTTGGTGAAGATAAAAACTTCTTAGCTGGATTAAATGTACATAAAGGAATGATTACATATAAAGCAGTTGCTAATGCGTTTGGATATAATTATGTAGATCCAGTAGAAGCTGTGAAACATTAGAAATGGAAAAAAAATTTCCATCTAGCACTAAAGTAGTTGTTATCGGGGGTGGAGTAATTGGTTGCTCTGTTGCTTATCATTTAACCAAGTTTGGTTGGAAAGATGTTGTATTGTTAGAAAGAGATCAGCTAACATCAGGTACAACATGGCATGCAGCAGGATTAGTGAGTCAATTAGGTCCATCAGCTGCAGTAACCAAAATTAGAAAATACACTTTAGATTTATATAAAAGTTTAGAAAAAGAAGTTGATCACTCAGCCGGATTAAGACTTAATGGTGCACTTTCGATTGCACAAACCGATAGTCGTTGGCAAGAACTTAAAAGACAGGCAACAACCGCTCAACTTTATGACGTTGATTTACAAATTCTCAATAAGGAAGAAATAAAAAAGAATTATCCAATGATGAATACTGAAGACTTAAAAGGTGGACTTTTGATGCCAGGTGACGGTTCAGCCGACCCTAGTGGAGTAACTCATATGCTTGCAAAAGGAGCAAAAAAAGGAGGAGCAAAAATATATGAACACTCCCCGGTAGAAACTGTGTTGAAAAAAAATGGAAAAGTATGTGGGGTTAAAGTTAACGAACAAATTATTGAGTGTGAGTATGTTGTTTTAGCTACCGGTATGTGGTCAAGGCAAATTGGTGAAAATATTGGAGTTAGTATTCCGCTTTATCCAGCAGAACATTTTTATGTAATTACTGAACCAGTAGAAAATCTTTCACCCACTCTTCCAGTTATAAGAGATTTTGACAGTAGTGTTTATTTTAAAGAGGATGCTGGAAAGCTTTTAATTGGAATTTTTGAAGGTAAATCAATTCCAGCGTTTGAAAAATCCAATAAAGTACCAGAAGATTTTTCATTTGGCGAGTTTCCAGAAAATTTTGAACACTTTGAGCCATATTTGGAAAAATCTATGAAAAGGTTTCCAATACTTCAAAAAGTTGGGATTAGAAAATTTTTTGCAGGACCAGAGTCTTTTACTCCCGACACTAACTCTTTATTAGGTGAAGTTCCTGAGGTAAAAAATTTATTTGTCAGTTGTGGTTTAAATAGCATTGGAATTGGAAGTGGAGGAGGAGTAGGTAAGGTGACTGCTGAATGGATAATGACAGGTCATATAAATGAGGATATTTTTAATTACGATATCAAAAGATTTCAAAAATTTCATTCTAATTTAGGTTTTATAAAAAATAGAATTACTGAGTCTTTAGGTGACTTATACGGAATGCATTGGCCCTATAAACAACACAAAACATCTAGAAATATAAAAATTCTACCACATCATGAATTATTGAAAGGTTTCGGTGCATGTTTCGGTGTTTCTGCAGGTTATGAGAGACCGATGTGGTTTGCTCTTGATGGTGAAAAAGCAGAATACAAATATAGTTATAATTATCAAAACTGGTACCCTTCTGTTGAATATGAAACTAGCAATACCATTAATAATGTTGGTCTTTATGACTTAACACCATTTTCAAAATTTGAAATTAAATCTGAAAAAGCATATGAGAATTTACAAAGAATTTGTACTGCAGATATTAAAAATGAAGTTGGTAAGTGCACTTATACTCAAATGTTAAACGAAGATGGTGGTATTGAAACAGACTTGACGGTAGTCTGTGTTGAAAATAATTATTTCAGAATAATAAGCTCTGCTGCAACAAGAGAAAGAGATAAATTTCACATTAAAAAACATTTATTAGATGGAATTAAACTTGATGATGTTACAGACGATTATTGTGTATTCGGTATTTTTGGACCCAAAAGTAGATCTTTAATGCAAGAAATAAGCAAAGAGGATTTTACAAATGAAAAATTTAAGTTTGGCCATGCTAAAAATATTTTAATTGAGAACATAAAAATATGGACTCAACGATTATCATACGTTGGAGAATTAGGTTACGAATTGTATGTAAAAACAACTGATGCTAAAAAAATTTACCAACTAATTATTGACAAAGGAAAAAAATTTAATCTCTCTAATTGTGGAATGCATGCATTAGATACTATGCGAATGGAGAGTGGTTTTTTGCACTGGGGCCATGATATTTCTCCAGAGGAAAACCAATATCAATCAGGACTCACATTTACCATTAGTAATCAAAAAGAAATTGATTTTATTGGCAAACAGGCACTTCAACTTATTAAAAATAAAAAAATTGATAGAAGATTTGTTATGCTTACTTTAAAAGATATTAAACCAGGTTCACCATTATTACTTCATGATGAACCTATTTATTTCAAAGACAAAATAATTGGAAGAACAACTTCTGGGAACTACTCATTTAATTTTAAAAAAAACTTAGCTTTTGGGTATATAAAAAATATCTATTCAAATGACGAAATCTTAAAAAATGAAATTTTTATAGAAATAGAGAAACAAAAGTATAGGGCACAACTAATTCAAAAACCTCTTAAACAGAGCAACTTTAAAAACATTTAATATAAATTTAACAAATATAAATTGTTTTATTTAAGCTTAAATGATTTAATCAAAATTTAAAAATGTCTGACAATTTAACAAAATTAAGAAAAGATAAATCTATATCTGATGTTAAATCGAATAATCAAATTAAAACTACCAATATTAATATTTTATTAAACCGAGTAAGATTAGAAAAGAAAAAAACTTTAAAAAAAAAAATATTTGTTTCTCTTTTTTTAGCTTTTTTAGTCTGTTCATTAACTGTTTATTTAATTATTTAGACCATAATTCTTGGTTAAAAGTATATTGAAACAATAAAGATTTATATTATAAGACTCCAATAGTTAAGGCGGGGTAGCTCAGTTGGTTAGAGCGCAGGACTCATAAGCCTGAGGTCAGTGGTTCGATCCCACTTCCCGCTACCAACTAATGTCCTGGAAAATTAATTAAATTTTCAACTTTATAGTTTTTTTTAAGTAAGTTATCTGAACCTCCGAGATCAAATAAATTAATAACAAATATAAATGCAGCAACTTTGCCTTTTGAAATTTCTACAAGTTTAGCTGCTGCATCAGCAGTCCCTCCAGTTGCAATTAAATCATCAATTATTAAAACATTATCATTTTCATCTATTGAGTCTTTGTGAACTTCAATAGTAGCGGTTCCATATTCAAGTTTAAAATCTACTGAGTGAACATCGGCTGGCAACTTATTTTTTTTTCTTAGCATAACAAGAGGTTTTTTTAAAATATAAGAAACTGCAGACGCAAATAAAAATCCCCTCGACTCTATTGCAGCAATTTTTGTAAAATTATATTTCTTTGATTTTTCAACTATTTGATTGATAGTTTCAGCAAATGCATTTTCATCTTTAATTAAAGTGCTGATGTCTCTAAATAAAATACCCTTTTTAGGGTAATCAGGAATAGACCTAATAAAATCTTTCAAATTCATAATAGTAAATTATAAAAGTATAGTTAAATATATTTTAAATTATGACAACAAATAAATTAGCAATTATAGGTGGTAGTGGTCTCTACGATGTTGAGGAATTTAAAGAGAGAGAATTAATTGAAATAAATACGCCATGGGGAAAGCCGTCAGATAAAATTTTAAAAACAAATTATAAAAATAAAGAAGTATATTTTTTACCAAGACACGGTAAAGGACATTATATTTCTCCTTCCAATATTAACTTTAGGGCGAATGTAGACGCACTCAAGCAATTAGGTGTAACGGATATTGTATCAGTCTCTGCTGTAGGTTCTTTAAAGGAAGATCTACCTCCAGGAAAATTTGTAATAGTTGATCAATTTATAGACAGAACTTTTGCAAGAATTAAAACTTTTTTTGAGGATGAAATTGTGGCCCATGTTTCAATGGCTCATCCTACCTCTAACGGTCTAATGAATGCATGTGAGGATGCAATAAAAAAATCAAATATAGACTACCAAAGAAATGGTACCTATGTTGTAATGGAAGGTCCTCAATTCTCAACATTATCAGAGTCAAATTTATATCGATCTTGGAGTGCTGATGTAATTGGTATGACAAATATGCCAGAGGCTAAATTAGCAAGAGAAGCTGAGATTAGATATGCATCAGTTTCAATGGTAACTGATTTTGATTGTTGGCATCCAGATCACAAAAATGTTGATGTTCAGCAAGTAATAAAAGTTTTATTGGGAAATGCAAAAAAAGCTAAAGTAATGATTAAAAATTTGATAGATAATTTTGAATATCATATAGATCCAAATGATCCCACAAACAATTGCTTAGATGTAGCCATTATAACTAGCCCCGAAAAACGAACTCAAAAGACAATAGAAAAACTAAAAACAGTAGCTGGTAGAGTTCTAAGAAGATGAGAATTGATGGAAAAGAATACAGAACAATATGGTATGAAAATAATGTAGTTAAAATAATTGATCAAACCAAACTTCCCCATAAGTTTACTATTAAAGAACTTAAGACAGTAAAAGACGCAGTTCATGCAATTAAAACAATGGAAGTAAGAGGTGCACCTTTAATTGGTGGAACGGCCGCTTACGGAATAGCCCTGGCAGCACGAGAAAATCACAATCCTGAATTCATTAAAAAAAGTGCAAGTGAATTAATTCAATCAAGACCTACTGCAATAAATTTAAAATGGGCAGTAGACCGTATGATGAAAAAATTATCTGGTATTAATAGTGATCAAATTTTAGATATAGCTTTAAAAGAAGCTAAAGGAATATGCGATGAGGATGTAAAGTTTTGCGAAAATATAGGTATTAATGGATTAAAAATAATTGAGAAAATCTATAATAAGAAAAAAAATACTGTAAATATTCTAACACATTGTAATGCGGGCTGGTTAGCAACAATTAATTGGGGAACAGCAACATCACCAATATATCATGCTCATAAAAAAGGAATTCCTGTTCATGTTTGGGTAGATGAAACAAGACCAAGAAATCAAGGAGCGAATTTAACTTCGTATGAGTTAAATGAAGAGAAGATACCCAATACAATTATTGCTGATAATACCGGTGGTATTTTAATGCAAAGGGGTGAAGTAGATATGTGTGTTGTTGGAACTGATAGAACATTATCTAATGGGGATGTTTGTAATAAAATTGGAACTTATCTAAAAGCATTAGCGGCTTATGATAATAATATTCCATTTTATGTAGCATTACCTAGTTCAACAATAGATTGGGATATAAAAGATGCCAAAAAGATTCCTATTGAGGAAAGAAACTCAGAGGAATTATCATATATAGAAGGAATCGACGAAAACAACGAAATTAAAAAAGTTTTGATATATCCCAATAAAAGTAAAACACTAAATTTAGCTTTTGATATCACACCAGCAAAATATGTTACAGGTTTAATTACTGAAAAAGGAATTTCAGAAGCCTCCTATAACGGTTTACAAAAATTATTTAAATGAAAAATTTAAGATCTGAAATAATAAAATATTCAAGAATGTTGAATTCCAAAAAACTATCAGCATTAAGATCTGGTAATATTTCTTTAAGGTACAAAAGTGGTTTTTTAATCACACCATCAGGAAAAAAGTATTCGTCCTTAAAAAATAAAGATATTATTTTTGTTTCTCTAAATGGAAGATACGATGAGAAAAGCGGTAGCCCATCCTCTGAATGGAAATTTCATCAAGATATCTATAATAGTAAAAAACAGGCAAAAGCAATTGTTCACGCTCACTCTACAAATGCTACAGCAGTATCTTGTCATAAAAAGGGAATTCCTCCTTTTCATTATATGGTTGCAATAGCAGGAGGACATGACATCAAGTGTGCAAATTATGCAACTTATGGAACTAGAGAATTATCAAAAAACATCTTGAGGGCTTTAAAGGATAGAAAAGCTTGTTTAATAGCAAACCATGGACAAATAGCATTTGAGGAAAATTTGTCAAAAGCTTTTGAGCTAGCTGAAGAGGTTGAAAATATATCCCTTCAGTATATAACCAGCCTTAAATTGGGTAAGCCTAAGATACTTTCTTTTAAAGAAATGAAAAAAGTTTTATCCAAAGC
>CACKXR010000013.1 GCA_902604175.1 uncultured Pelagibacteraceae bacterium | reverse complement strand
TCTTTCTATAAGTGCTTTTGCAGTATCCTCTTCAATACCTTCTATCTTTGCTAAATTTTCTGCTGAACTATCTTTAATATCATCGATTGTTGAAAAACCCTCTGCTACAAGTAGCTGACCAAGAGTCTCGTCTAATTCTAAATTTTTTACAAAGTTTTCAGTTTTTTCTTTAAATTCTAGCTGTCTTCTCTCAGAATCCTCTGCATCTGTCATTATATTTATTTCATAATTTAATAACTTAGTTGCTAGTCTTACGTTTTGACCTCTTCTTCCAATTGCTTTACTTAAATTATCCTCTGTTAATATTACATCAAGTTTTTTTCTTTCAGCATCAACATTTACTCTTTGAACTTCAGCTGGAGATAATGCATTTGATACTAAAATTGCAGGATCCTCCGACCAGTTTACAATATCTATTTTTTCACCCTGTAATTCATTTACAACTGCCTGAACTCTTGATCCCCTCATTCCAACACAAGCTCCAACTGGATCTAATGAAGTATCAACAGCTTTGACACAAATTTTTGCTCTGCTTCCTGGATCTCGTGAAGAAGATTTAATTTCAATTAATCCATCATAAATTTCGGGCACTTCTAGAACAAAAAGTTTTTCCATAAACTTAGGGTGGGCTCTGGATAAAAAGATTTGTTGTCCTCGTGGCTCTCTTCTTACATCATAACAATAAGCTTTTATTCTATCGCCAGCCTTAATATTTTCTCTTGGAATTAACTCATTTTTTTGGATGATCGCTTCAGTTCTTCCTAAATCAGCAATAACGTTTCCAAATTCTAATCTTTTCACAATACCACTTAAAATTGTATCTTTCTTATCTATAAAGTCATTAAATTGTCTCTCTCTCTCAGCCTCTCTAACATTAAAACTAATGACTTGTTTTGCAGTCTGGGCAGCTATTCTTCCAAAATCGAAAGATGGTAAAGGTTGAAGAACTTCATCACCAACAGACTTATCTTTGTTAATAATGTTTAAGTTAATTGCATCCTCCAATTTTATTTCTGTATTTGCATTTTCTGGATGTTCAGTGATTATTAGTTTCCTAAAAAGTTCTATATCTCCATTATCTCTGTTAATCGAAACTTTAATTTCATTTTCTTGACCAAATTTAGACTTAGCTGCTTTAGCAATCCCAGTTTCCATCGAACTTATTATTAGCTCTTTATCAATTGATTTCTCTAAAGCAACAGCTTCTGCAATTCTTAATAATTCTAGTTTATCTGCTCTTTTATTTAACATTTTTTAACTATTTCAAAAAAAAATGGGCCAAAGCCCATTTTGTAATTTCAACAATGTAAGGGGAATATAGTAAAGTTTTTTTTTAATTCAACAGAAACTATCTTAAAAACACTTTAATTTTGTCGGTTTTTTCCCAAGAAAAAGAGCCATTTTCTTCTGGGCTCCTTCCAAAATGCCCGTAAGCTGCTGTTTTTTCATATATTGGTTGATTTAAATTTAACATTTCTCTAATTCCTCTTGGGCTTAAATCAAAGTTATCATTTATTTTTTCTACAATAAATTTATTTTTTTCGGCATCATTATCAAATAAATCAACATAGATTGATAGAGGTTTTGACACACCTATTGCGTAAGCTATCTGAATTAAGCACTTTTCTGAAATTTTAGAAGCAACAACATTTTTTGCGATATATCTTGCTGCATAAGCAGCTGATCTGTCTACTTTAGTTGGATCTTTTCCTGAAAAAGCTCCACCACCATGTGGTGCAGCTCCGCCATAGGTATCAACTATAATTTTTCTTCCCGTTAATCCTGTGTCACCATCTGGTCCGCCAATGACAAAATTACCAGTTGGATTAATATAAAGCTCACTATCATCAAAATCTTCAAGATATTTTTTTGGAATAGATTTAGTCACATAAGGTCTTAATAAATCTCTTACTTGAGATTGATTAATATCAGGTGAATGTTGTGAAGAAATTACAACAGATTTAACTTTAGTAGGTTTTCCATTTGTGTATTCAAAAGTAATTTGGCTTTTATTGTCAGGTTCTATATTTTTTAATATTCCGGATTTTCTATCTTCTGCCATCAGTCTTAAAATTTTATGAGAATAATGTATAGGTGCTGGCATAAGTTCTTCTGTTTCATTGCAAGCATAACCAAACATGAGACCTTGATCACCAGCTCCCTCATCTTTATTGCCTGATGAGTCTACACCCATAGCTATATCAGCTGATTGGGAATGAAGATAACTCTCGATTTTTGTAGCTTCTTTCCAAGTAAAGCCATTTTGATCATAACCAATATCTTTAATACATCCCCTAACTTTTTCAATTAATTCATCTTTTTTAATTTCTGGTCCTCTTACTTCACCTGCCAAGACAACTCTATTTGTTGTTGTTAATGTTTCACAGGCAACTCTTGAAAATGGGTCTGCAGAAAGATAACTATCTACAACCATATCTGAAATTCTATCTGAGACCTTATCAGGATGGCCTTCTGACACAGACTCACTAGTAAAAAGGAAATTTTTTAAGTTACTCATTTTTAATTCTATTAAATGAAAAAAATAAAAAAATATACAACAAAATTATTAATCCAAAAATTTTATTCCCAAATTTAGAAAATAGTGTTGGTCTAATTTTCTTTAATTGATTAAAGTCAATGTAACCAGTGTCTTTAAAGCCAATCTCCTGTTCAATAACTCCTATGGGGTTTATTATAGCTGATATTCCATTATTTGCAGAACGTAATACATATTTACCACTTTCAATAGCTCTATATATACTGTGAATAAAATGTTGTTTAGGTCCAATAGATTGACCAAACCATCCATCCTCTGAAATATTTATTATAAAATCAAAATCTGAATTATTAAAAATTTTTCCAGAATAAATTATTTCATAGCATATTAAAGGCAGAAATTTTAATGATGAATTTTTGTTATTAATTTTTATTATATTCCTTTCATAGCCTTTTGAATAAGACTGGTAATTATTAGTTAAAGTTTTTAAACCAATATTTTTAAGTATATTTTCTAGTGGCAAAAACTCTCCAAATGGCACAAGATTAATTTTATTATATGTATTCAATAAATTTAATCTGTAATCATATACTGACAGCGAGTTGAAATATTTAACTTCACCTTTTTCAATAGATTTACTGTTTATGCCGATAACAAATAAGTGGTTTTCGTTGAAATTTTTTTGGAATAACGATTTATATTCTATTAATTTTTCTTGAGAAATACCTGGTAAAATTCCCTCCGGCCAAACAAAAATAATTTTTTCATTTTTATCAGGTTTGCTAACTTCAATTAAATCTTCAATAGCTTTTACGGGATCAATATTATAATAAAATCTGTCTAAATTAATATTAGAGCTAATAATCCTGACTTTAAAATCAATAGAATTTTTTTTAATTTCATTAAAAAGCTTTTTAGAGTGAGATCCATAAAAGTAAAAAATAATTGTAGTTATCAGAAAAAATATACAGATCCATATGTCAGTTCTGTTATCTCTTAAAATGAATACTGCTGGACTTATAAATAAAGAAATACAAAATAAATTAAATCCATAGGTGCCAATAATAGAGGTAATGTTCAAAATTTCTAAATGATTTGAAAAACTATAAGCAATTAAATTCCATGGAAATCCTGTTAAAATAGATCCTCTGATGAACTCAACCAGACCAAAAATTAAAGAAAAGAGAAAGAACGATGAAATTATTTTTTTTGGTTTAAAAATAAAAAATAAAAAAGAAATAATACCATAAAATAATGCTAAAAAAGCTGGGATAAGAACTAATGTTATAGGTATCAAAAACTTAAAACTTTCATCAAAAGTCAATGAAATTGATATCCAATAAAGATTTGTAATAAAATAGCCAAAACCAAATAGCCAGCCGTATAAAAAATATAGTTTTTTATTTCTGTTTTTTTTTAACCTCTTTATTAAAAAAGCAAAAAATAAACCTAGGGTAATAAAGTTAATAATTAAATAGTTAAAAGGTGGCAAACTTAGAGAGGTTGCTGCTCCAAGAAATATCAAAAATAAAAATTCAATATAGGTTTTTTTAATCAAATTATTTAATTTTAGAAATTACGGACTTATATATTTGCCCTTCTTCTTTTAACATTTTCATATAATCTTTATTTTTTTTATGATCGAAACCTAGGAGATGCAGAAACCCATGAATAAATATTTTGATCACTTTTTCATTAAAAAGTTTTTTATTTATTAACTGAGGTTTGTTCATAAAATTATAACTAATGATTATATCTCCTAAATAGGTTTGTTTTGAAATCCTTACCTTTTTAGTTGTTGGAAACGATAAAATATCTGTAGGATTATTTTTTTTTCTAAAAATTTTATTTAATCTTTGAATATTTTTATTATTTGAAAGTAGTAAAGAAAAACTCACTTTCTTATTTAAAAACTTATATTTTTTTGGGAAAGCATTACAGATTTTTTGAAAAAAAAGATCTTTATTTTTAAGCCTTTTTGACCAAGCCTTCTCCTCTGAGAAGACATTTATATTAATCATTCTTTGAATAAGCTTTTACAATTTTAGAAACAAGCGGATGTCTTACTACATCAGAGTGATCAAAATCAACAACCGATATCTCATTCAAATGTCCTAATAATTGTTTTGAACGCACTAATCCTGACATGTTTTTATTTGGCAAATCTATTTGGCTAGGATCACCATTAACTACAATTTTTGAATTTTCTCCAATACGTGTTAAAAACATTTTAATTTGAGTATCTGTAGCGTTCTGGGCTTCGTCCAAAATCGCAAATGAATTTTTTAAAGTTCGCCCTCTCATAAAGGCTAATGGAGCAATTTCTATATCACCTATTTCAATCATCCTTTGAATTTTTTCAAAATCAAAAAGATCATAGAGGGAGTCATATAAAGGCCTTAAGTATGGATCTACTTTCTCCTTCATATCTCCTGGTAAAAATCCCAAACGCTCACCTGCCTCAACTGCTGGTCTTGATAAAATAATTCTATCAATTTTTTTCTCTAACAACATTGTCAATCCTACAGCAACTGCTAAAAAGGTTTTTCCAGTCCCCGCGGGACCAGCTGAAATTACAATATCGCTTTGTCTGAGAGCTCTTACATAATCTTTTTGTTTTTCAGATCTTGGAATTATAGATTTTTTTGGTGTTTTGATTATATCAGTAACATTGTTATTTTTAACTTTTTCATTAATCATAAATTTATCTACTGAAGAAACTAAATCTTTGTTCTCTATACTTCCATTGTTAATAAACTGATTGGCTAAAAACTGTATTGCATTTTTTAATGTTTCATTCTTTTCTGGGGTTGATTTAATTAATATTGAGTTTCCTCTAGAATACAAACTACAGTTTGTTAATTTCTCTAACTCTTGTAAATTTTTATTGAATTCACCTACAACACCCATCAACAAATCATTATCATGAAATATAACACTTAAAGAGTTATTATCGGAGTAAACAAATTTTAGAGATGGATCAATATTTTTATTTGTTATGCTGCTCAATTGTTATGCTACCTTTTTATTTAAATCTTCAACAATTTCACCAAATAAGGTGGTTCTATTAAATTTTTTAATTTTTACTGGAACAATTTTTCCAATATGCTCTTTGTTACCATTGAATATTACTGATGTCATATACTCAGATCTACCAAAAGTTTGGGTTTTGTCATCAGTTAAATTTTCTACTAGCACCTCTATTGTTTGGTTTTTAAATAATTTATTTCTATTAATCTGATTTCCATATAGTTTAGTTTGAATATTTTCTAATCTCTGCATCAAAATTCTTTTGTCAATTAATTCTAAATCAAAAGCAACCGTTCCTGGTCTAGCGCTGAAAATAAAAGAATAGGAGTTAATAAAGTTTATTTTTTCAATCAGGGTTAATGTATTTTTAAAATCATCTTCTTGTTCTCCTGGATAACCAACAATAAAATCACTTGAAAATTCTATTTTATTATTAATATTTTTTAATTTTTCAAAAATATAAAAATAATCTTTAATAGTGTGCTTTCTATTCATTAATTTTAAAATTTTATCAGATCCGCTTTGTACAGGTAAATGAACAAGTGGCATTAATTTTTGAGAATTTTTATAAACATCTATCAAGTCTTCTGTCATATCTTTTGGGTGAGAGGTGGTATACCTAATTCTTTTAATATCTGGTATTTTTTCTATTTCCATAATCAAATTAGACAATCTATTTGTACCGTCGTTATAAGCATTAACATTTTGTCCAAGTAGTATTATCTCCTTAGTACCTTTTTCAGATAAATATTTGGCCTCATCTATAATTTGTTGAAAAGGCCTTGAGTATTCAGGTCCTCTTGTATAAGGCACAACACAGAAATGACAAAATTTATCGCAACCTTCTTGAATAGTTAAGAATGAAGATACTTTTTCAGCTTCATTTTTAATTTTACTGAAGTATTTAAATTTAGAGATAGCATCAAATTCTGTTTCTTCTGATTTGTTTTTTTTTTGTTCGTAATTTAATATAGTGTCATTAATTTTGTGATAAGATTGAGGACCAACTACTAAATCAATATAAGGTTCACGTTTTAACATTTCCTGATTTTCAGCTTGCGCAACACAACCAGCAATAATTACTAATGGCTTTTGTTTTGATCGAAAAATTTTTTTAACTCTACCTATTTCGTGGTAAACTTTTTCTTTAGCCTTATCCCTTATATGACAGGTATTTAGAAGATAGCAATTTGCATCCTTATAATTATCTGTTTTTTCGAAACCTATTTTTTTTACCGAGTCGTATATTCTGTTTGAGTCATACTCATTCATTTGACAACCAAATGTTTTGATAAATATTTTTCGTGACATTTTATTAGGATTTCTTCTTAATCCCATAAAGTTCTAATTTATGATCTACCAGAGTATATCCATATTTTTCTGCAACTTTCTTCTGAAGTTTCTCAATTTCATCATCAACAAACTCTATAATTTCACCAGACTTTACATCAATTAAATGATCGTGATGTCCTTCATTCAACTCTTCATACCTAGCTTTTCCACCTTTAAACTCATGCTTTGTTAAAATTCCAGACTCCTCAAATAATTTAACTGTTCTATATACCGTAGCAATACTAATTCTTGAATCAATTTTAGAAACTCTGTTATATAATTCATCTACATCTGGGTGATCAGAAGACTCGGACATAACTTGGGCAATTATTTTTCTTTGATCAGTTAATTTAACTCCTTTGGATAAACATTTTTGCTCAATTGTTTCTGACATAATTCAATTCTAACTTAAATAAATAGGTTTAATCAAATTTTTTTTAATTTTAAATTTGTCACACAAATTAGGTATATTTTCGTATTTTATATCTTTTTGATCTTTGAAATCATCAAAACTATAACAATAATAGTCAATTTTTCTTGTAACATATAATGCTTTTACGAATGACAAAGAATTCCTGATTCCTGCAAAACTTCCAGGCCCTCTATTGACATAAATTATATTAATATCATCTAAACTCAAACTGTTAGAATTTAAAAAATCCTTAATAATTATAGTTAATTTTTCATAATTAATTTTAGTATTCTCTTTAGTAATATTATAAATATCATCTTTAGTGATGACCATTAAAAATATTTTTTCACTCACAACATCAATTAGTAGCTTATTCATATTTATTTTATTTTTTAATATTGCTTCTAAAGCAGATGAAAATAATATCAAATACTATTCTAAAGATGAAGGAATTCTATCGATTATGTATCATCGTTTCAATGAGTCTAAATATCCATCAACAAATATTCAGATGGACATTTTTAAAAAACATATTGAGATTATTAAAAACTCAGGATTTCACTTTCATAATCCAAATAAATTTAAAGAACAATTCAGTGCTAAAAAATTAAAAAAAGAGATACTTATTACTATAGATGATGCATTTGAATCTTTTTATTTTGAAGCTTGGCCATACCTTAAAGAAAAAAAAATTCCTTTTATCTTGTTTGTTTCAACTGAGCCTGTAGGGAAAAGTGGCTATATGACTTGGGACCAAATTAGGGAAATTGAAAAAGAGTCTTTTACTTTAATTGGACATCACTCACATAGTCATGATTACCTTATTGATGAAACACATAACAAATTTATATTGGATATTGAAAACGCAAATAAAATTTTTTTAAAAGAACTTGGCTATAATCCAAGTATATTTTCTTATCCATTTGGTGAATATTCAAGATTTATGAGAGATTATATTTCTAAAAATTTTAAATTTGCTTTCGGTCAACATTCTGGTGTCATTGATGTAAACAAGGATAAATTTGAATTACCAAGATTTCCAATTAATGAAAAGTATGGAGAATTAAAAAGATTCAAGTCAATCATAAATTATTTTCCATTAGAATATAAAAAATTGTTACCTTTAGAAAAACAATTAACAAAATCAACAAATCCACCAAAATTTGTGGTTGAATTTTTTGAAGAACAGAAAAATTTAATAAATATTAATTGTTATTCAAATGAAGCCAACCGTTGGGAAAAATCAGATACTATTATTTCAGGTTCTACTCTATCAATTAAATTTAGAGCACCATTTGAGCCAAGAAGAGGAAGAGTAAATTGTTCTCTTAATGATAATGGTAAGTGGAGATGGTTTGGAATTCAATTTCCAATTAAAAAAAATTAAGTTAAACTTTCTAAATCTTTGCTAGATGGTAACAATCGCGCTTCATCAAAATCTTTTAAGTTATTTTGGTTTATTATTTTCTGTAGAACTTTTATATACTCAGTTCCTGTTTCTGCATACTTATCAAGATGATTAGATAAGACCATGCTATCTAATGGTTTATTTTTATTCCTAAGCTCTGTTCTTGCCTTTCTTAAATCTCTATAAGATGAGTGTGTGTTAAGATTTCTTAAATAAGCTCTTACAGATAGCTGCAAGCTATGAAATTTCATAACTTTATGTTCCTCACCTTTCTCGGCATTTTTAGGCCTTAATCCTTCACCAGACCATGTCCACTGTCCAAATAAAGCATTACCTTTTAGTGCAAATCTTGATGTTCCCCACCCTGTTTCTTTAGCCGCTTGAGCTATAGCTAATGAAACAGGAATCTCATCCATTCTAATTTTTAAAGTTGAAAGATCGTTTTGTTTTACACCATATTGTTTGTATTTTTTTTCTAACCACTTCTTTTCTATATCTGTATTGCTATTTTTGTTTAAAATTGTGAAAAGTCTTTTTCTATCTATTCTAATTTTATTATTTTCTTTAACAATTAAAGGTAAAACAATTTTAATAAATAGTTCTTTTCTTTTTTTTGAATTATCTATATTTTTAATTTCATTGGGAAGTAAATCAATATCAATCGGTTTAACTAATTTTGTATCTCTTACTTCTTCCAAATTATATTTTACTTCCTTAAATAAAGCGTTAATCTCTGAGGTCGTGTATCTTACTAGATTTATTTTAGAGTTATTTTCCTCTAAAATATCATATAAAAGATCCATTTCATCACTTTCTACCTGTGGATCATCATTTACAAATGTTTTACCTCTTTTCAAAATGTTGTCTAAAATATTTTTAGAATTATTTGTAAATTCTTTATTATTAAAATTGTTATCCGCAAAATTTATAAAAATTGGCGCAGTGTAAAAAAAAAATATAATAACAGAAGCACTTATAGAAAATTTTACTAATATATTATTAATTTTACTTTTTATACTATTTTGTCTTATTTTTATTTTTGATCGCATAATTTAAATGGCAATTACCTCTTTAACCTCTGGTAGATAATGACATAGTAAGTTTTGTACACCCTGTTTTAAAGTCATAGTGGAACTCGGGCATCCAGAGCAACTACCCTGAAGTTGTACCTTTACTACACCATCTTTATATTCTTTAAACTTAATATCTCCACCATCTTTAGCAACCGCCGGTCTTATTTTTTGATCTAGGATTTTTACTATTTTTTGTTCTATTTCATCCAGTTCAGTTTGTTCTGGTTTTATATTTTCGTCGATTACATACTCTTTTCCGTCAGTATAAAAATCATTTATGTGTGAAATCACAATATGTTTTATTTCATCCCATTCAGTTTGATCACTCTTGTTAACTGATATAAAATCTTGACCTAAAAAAACTCCCTCAATACCTTTAACTGATAAAATGTTTCTAACTAATTCATTATTAATTTGATCCTTACTAGTAATTTCATAAGGACCACTGTTTGATACCTTCTTTCCAGGAAGAAATTTTAATGAATTTGGATTTGGAGTTATTTGAGTCTGTACAAACATAAAATATATATAGTTTATATTTTAGAAATTAAAACTTGATATTAATTTTTTATTAAAAACCTATAATTTCTTTAATATTTTTTACCTTTTTTGATGCAATTTTATCAGCCTTTTCAACCCCATCTAGAAGAACAGAATCAAGATAAGTTTGTTCATTTAGTAACTTTTTTATTTCATCAGATATTGGAATAATTTTATTTACTAACAGCTCAGATAGTGCCTCTTTAAATTCTGAAAAATTCTTACCTGCGAATTTTTTCAAAGAATTATCTAAAGTCGACGCGCTTAAGTTTGAATAAATTCCTAACAAATTTTGTGCCTCTGGCCTTCCATTAAGCTCTTTAATATCATATGGCATTGGTAAAGCGTCAGTTTTTGCCTTTTTAATTTTATTGATAATTTGATCTTTATTATCTGATAAGTTTATTCTACTTAAGTTGGATAAATCTGATTTACTCATTTTTTTTGATCCGTCTTTTAGACTCATTATCCTTGAAAACTCCTTTTGAATTAAAGGTTCAGGAACTTTTAAAAAATCATTAATATTAAAGTCGTTGTTAAATTTTTGAGCTATATCTCTACACAATTCAAGATGTTGTTTTTGATCATCTCCTACAGGCACATGTGAAGCGTCATATAACAAGATATCAGCTGCCATAAGAACTGGATAAGAATATAATCCAACACTGGCTTTTTCCTTATCTTTTCCAGCTTTTTCTTTGAATTGTGTCATTCTATTTAGCCATCCCATACGAGCCACACAACTCAAAATCCATGCGCCTTCAGAATGAGCTGCTACACCTGATTGATTAAAAATTATACTTTTATTCGGATCTATCCCGCTAGCTATAAATGTTGCTACGGTTTCTCTAATATTTTTTTTTAATTCTTTGGGGTCTTGCTTGACTGTTATTGCGTGCAAATCTACCACACAAAAAATACAATCATTTGAATCTTCATTATTAAGTTCAACAAAATTCTTAATTGCTCCTAAGTAATTACCGAGATGAAGGTTACCAGTAGGTTGAACACCTGAAAATATTTTTTTACCCATAAAGTTAATACTTTAGTTGAATATCGCTTATTTTAAAAGCTTTGATGAAGTAAGAAATAATAAGATAAGACACTAGGCCCAATAGTGCTGATAATATTAAATAAAAAGATTTATATTGTCGATCAAATTCAAGTTCATTTTGAAATAAATTAAGGAAAAATTGAAATACAAAACCCATTAAAATAGAAGCAATAACTATTTTAATAAACTTTATTAGAAAAAATTGATTGAACGAAAAAAGGTTTCCATTTTTTAAAAATAAAAACAATAGTATACAGTTAAACCAAGATGAGATTGTTGTTGCAATAGGAATTATTATAAATCCAATTTCATTAAAATAATAAATACTTATGAAAATGTTTAAAATGACAGACATTAAAGAAATATAGAAAGGAGTTTTAGTATTGTGATTGGCAAAAAAGAAACTAGAAAAAACTTTTAATAAAGCAAATGCAGGGAGACCTAAAGCAAAATAATACAAAGCTAAACTTGAATTTAAAACAGAAGTCTCATTAAAAGATCCATAACCAAATAATGCTGAAATTATTTGTTCTGAACCAAGAATTAACGCAATAGAAGCTGGTAAACTAAGAAATAAACTTAGCTCAAGCGCTTTGTTTTGAATTAGCAAAATTTTATCTTTTTTCTTAGATTGAATATGTTTTGATAATTGTGGAAGAACTACTACTCCGATTGCAATTCCAGCTAATGCTAAATTAATTTGATATATTCTGTCTGCATAATAAAGATATGATACTGCACTTGCCTGAAATGAAGCAATAATGGTACCAACTAATATGTTTATTTGAGTTACTCCTGATGAAAAAATACTTGGTACTAATTTTTTAAAAAAAATTTTAACTTTTTTGGTAGTTTTAACTTTAAATTGAAATTTAAGTGAATAATGTTTTTTTACAAATTGGTATAAAAAAATCAATTGTAATAATCCTGCTAAGGAAACACCATAGGATAAATAATATACTAAATTATCTCCTAAAGAACTCGAAAATAACAAGACTAAAACTAATACAATATTTAATATTATTGGAGCACCTGATGCGGCTGCAAATTTATTATGAGAGTTCAAAATTGCAGCAAAAAAAGATGCTAAACAAATAAATAATAAGAATGGAAAAGTGATACGGGTTAATATAATAGCTACTTCCATTTTATTAATATCCCCTACAAAACCTGGAGCGATAACCGATACAAATGCAGGCATAAATAATTGAACAAGCAATGTTAATGATAACAAACTTAAAAATAATAAATTAAAGATGTCATTTGCGAATTTGTTGGACCGTTTTTTACCCTTCATTACTTCTGATGCATAGCTTGGTACAAAAGCGGCATTAAAAGTTCCCTCTGAAAATAATCTTCTAAATGTATTTGGAATTCTAAATGCAACAAAAAAAGCATCTGCTAGCAGTCCAGTACCGAGAAATATTGCAATCAATATATCTCTCAAATATCCAAGTAATCTACTTATGATCGTATAAAAACCGAATGTGCCTGTTGACTTAACTAAGTTCATAAATCATATTAGTCTGAAATTTACCCAATTGTACACATATTATAAAAAATGAAAAAAACAAAGATTGATCATTATACCGATAAAGAAGCATTAGATTTTCATAAAGAGAAAAAACCTGGCAAGATTGAGATTGTATCCTCAAAAAACATGATAACCAAAAGAGATCTTGCACTTGCATATTCTCCTGGGGTAGCAGCTCCAGTTAAAGAAATCAGTGAAAACCCAGAAGCAGCTTACGATTATACAAGTAAAGGAAATTTAGTGGCAGTAATCAGTAATGGTTCAGCAATCCTGGGAATGGGAAATCTAGGGGCACTAGCATCTAAACCGGTAATGGAAGGAAAGGCCGTATTATTTAAAAGATTTGCTGACATAGACTCTATTGATCTAGAAATAGAGTCTAAAGACACTAACGATATTATTAACTCAATTAAAAATTTTGCTCCAAGCTTTGGTGGAATTAATTTGGAAGATATAGCGGCTCCAGATTGTTTTATAATTGAACAAAAATTGAAAGAGATTTTAGACATACCAGTATTTCATGATGATCAACATGGAACTGCAATAATTACAACTGCTGCACTAATTAACGCTCTGGATATAAGCGGTAAATCAATAAAAGAGATAAAGGTTGTTGTTAATGGTGCTGGAGCATCTGCCCAAGCCTGTACAGAGTTATTTAAGAACTCAGGAGTACTATCTGAAAATATAATCATGCTTGATAGGAAAGGAGTAATTTATAAAGGACGAACAGAAGGTATAGATCAGTGGAAATCAAAATATGCAATTGAAACTAAATTAAGAAATCTTGAAGAGGCAATAAAAGAAGCTGATGTGTTTTTAGGCTTATCGGCAAAGGGAGTTCTTAAAAAAGAAATGGTCAAGAGTATGGCAAAAAATCCAATCATATTTGCATGTGCTAACCCGGACCCTGAAATTTTACCTGAAGAAATAAATGAAATAAGAAATGACGCAATTATTGCAACCGGAAGATCTGACTATCCTAACCAAGTTAACAACTTGATAGGATTTCCTTATATTTTTAGAGGTGCGTTAGATGTTAGATCCAAAACTATCAATGAAGAGATGAAAGTTGCAGCATCAAAAGCTATCGCAAAACTTGCTAGAGAAGATGTTCCTGATGAGGTGGTAGCTGCAATGGGAGGTGAAAGACCACATTACGGAAAAGATTATATTATTCCATCTACATTTGATCCAAGATTAATCAGCGTTATTCCTGCTGCTGTTGCGAAAGCTGCAATGGAAAGTGGAGTGTCTAGAAAAAATATTGAGGATTTTGAAATTTATAAAGAACAACTTAAACAAAGATTAGATCCTACTGTTACTATAATGCAGGGGATAAATACTTTTATCAAAAATAACCAAAAAAAAATTGTGTTTGCTGATGGTGAAGACGAAAATACTTTAAAAGCAGCGATTGCATTTAAGAATTCTAAGTTAGGAATTCCTATTTTAATTGGTAAAGAAAGTAAAATTAAAGAACAAATTAAAAATATTGGATATAATGAAAACTTTGACATTCAAATAGTAAATTCAAGAGATGAAGAGAAAAGAAATAAATATGTCAAACACCTTTTTAAAAAATTACAAAGAGAGCAAGGTTTACTAGAACGAGATTGTGACAGATTAGTAAGAAATGATAGAGTAATATGGGCCACAAGTATGGTCGCGTGTGGAGACGCTGATGGTGCAGTTACCGGTAACACAAGACGTTTTGGAGCCTCTCTTGAAAAAATAAAACAAGTTGTGGATGTACGTAAAGGTGAAATTATGTTTGGTTTAAATATGATTGTTCATAAAGGAAAAACAATATTTATTGGTGACACTAGTGTACACGAGTATCCAACATCAGAACAAATGGCAGAAATTGCAATTTCCACTGCAAGGGTAGTAAGACTATTTGGATTTGATCCTAAAGTTGCATTTGTTTCTCATTCAACTTTTGGTCAGCCTTTAACAAGTAGAACTAAACATATAAGAGATGCTGTTGAAATTTTAAAAGAAAAAAAAATAGATTTTGAATTTGATGGAGATATGCAACCAGATGTTGCTTTAAACTCTGAGTACGAAGAGCTATATCCTTTCTCAAAAATTGTCGGAAAGGCAAACATTTTAATAATGCCTGGTCAGCATAGTGCAGCAATATCATATAAGCTAATGAAAACAATTGGAGATACAAAAGTTATTGGACCCCTACTTATTGGACTTGGCCTTCCAATTGAGATTGCACCGCTAAGATCTTCAACTTCAGAAATACTTAATCTAGCCTCAATAGCTGCCTACTCTTCGGAAGTTATAGATTATAAAAAATAATTAATCTTTTTGAACTCTTAGATCCTCAACAAGTATTATACTAGCTATTACATTCTCAACATCAAGAATTTCATTAGCCTCGCTAATCACTAAATCCTTTTCCTCAGAGGTTTGTGCAATTCCATAAACATATATTTTTTTTTTGTAGGTATCTATTTGATAATTTGTAGCTTTAATATTTTTATTTACTATCAAAGCTGTTCTAAGTTGTGTTGTAATTAAAATATCTTTAGCTGATTGTTTAAAATTAAATTCTTCTTTTATTTTAATGTCATTTCGCACTGATCGAGTACCCTTTGTCTCCCAGGAAATTTTGGTTATTTGTAATTTCTCTTCAGGGCTATCAACTTTTCCAGTTAAAAAAATCCTCCCGTCAATTACTTTAGATTTTACTGACAAAAAATACTTTTTATCTTTGGCTAAAATTCTTGCTGTCAAACTTTTTTGCATAATAGAGTCATCTATCTGAGTTCCTAAGGTTCTAGGATCTAGTGCAACAGAAACACCTGTGCCAAATAATCCTTTGGAGCCAACACCGACACATCCTGATAAAATAAATCCAATAAAAAATATTAATAGAAATTTAATTTTCATTTTTTAGCTTTAAACAATAATTGTAAACTAGTTTTTTTGAAACCTCACTATTTTGACAAATTAGATCTGTAATTTCTTTTATTGTAAATTTATCAATCATTTTATTAATAATATTGATATCAGATTCACTCAAATTTCTGGAATTATTTTCTACAATTTTTTTTTCCGAAATAACAACCGTTATTTCACCTTTTGGTTCTTTTTGAAATTCTTTTAATTGATCTACATTTGCTCTTGAAAATTCCTCGTACAACTTAGTAATTTCTCTACAAATTACAATTTTTCTCCCACTAAAATATGTTTTAATTTCAGGTATAATTTTATTGATTTTTTTAGGTGATACAAAAAAAACAACCGTTGAACCAAATACTGATATTCTTTTCAACTCATTTATTATTTGTTGCTTTTTATCTGGTAAAAAACCATAAAAAAAAAATTGGTCAGAAAATCCACTTATGGATACAGCAGTTGCGACTGCTGATGGTCCAGGTATTGGAACAATCTTAATATTATTTTTAACACACTCGTTGACTAAAACTGAGCCTGGATCAGAGATAGTGGGCGTTCCAGCATCAGAAATTAGGGATATTATTTTTCCAGATTTTAAATACTCAATTATTTTTAAAGTATTTTTTTTTTCATTAAATTTATGATTTGCTATCAAATTTGATCTAATTTGATGTTTATTTAATAAGTTTTTTGAAATACGGGTATCTTCGCACAAAATAAAATCAGATTGCTTTAATATTTCTAATGCTCTTAAAGTAATATCTTTTAAATTACCAATTGGTGTTGAAACTACATAGAGACCATTTTCATTATCTTTTATTTTAGATTGTGTTCTAATGATCATAATTTAGCTAAAAAAATATTATATTAACATCAAAATGATTAAATTAATTAAAATTCTTTTTATTATTAAATTAGGATTATTTTTACTATTTTTTCAAACAGTAAGTGCTAGTGAAAAAATAAAAATTGGTTTGTTAGTACCAATGACTGGTTCAAATAAACAAATTGGTCAGTCAATTATAAAAGCTGTAAGTTTAGCTGTAAAAGATATCAATAATAACTCAATTGAAATTTACCCTAAAGATACAGCATCTAGACCTAATCAAACTCTTAAATCAGCGTTTGAATTAAAGCAGATGGGTATAAGGGTAGTCATAGGCCCAGTCTTCTATGAGAGTTTAACGTATTTAGATGAAATGAAAGATTTGACATTTTTATCTCTAACAAACAAAACTTTAAATCTTCCTAAAAATGTTATTTCAGCGGGTATAAATTCTACTTCTCAGTATAATACCATTAAAAAATTTTTAGAAAAAAACAATATCAAAAAAACTATTTTTTTGACACCTATTCGAGAATATGAGTTTGAGATTAAAAAAGGAATTAAAGACTCAAAAATAAAAACCTTTAAAACATACGATTATAATACTGATCCAACAAAACTTACAAAACAAATTGAAGAAATTACAAAATATAAAATTAGAAAACAGAATTTAGAGGATGAAATTACAAGAGTCAAAAGGTCAAATGAAGCTAACAAGGAAAAGAAAATAAAAAACTTAGAAAAAAGATATACTATTGGGAATTTAAACTTTGATGCAGTTGTTATTGCTGATTTTGATGAAAGTTTAAAAAGTGTGACCACATCACTTTTGTACACTGATGTTCAACCTAAAAATAAATATTTTATAACTCTCAATCAATGGTTTGATGAAAGTTTATTAAAACAAAAAGATATTCAACCTATATATTATCCCTCAATAAATAAAAAAAATTTTGATGATTATAAAATAAAATATTTTAATGCCTTCAATGAAGATCCATCTCATTTATCATTGTTAAGTTACGATTTAGTGGGTTTAGTTTATTATCTATCTTTTAAGTCAGACTTTTCAAATCTAAATAAACTATTTAAAAAGCAAAACTCTTTTAAAGGAAAAATAGGAATATTTGATATAAAAAACAATAAAATTAATCATAGATTAAATTTTTATAAAATTGAGAACAAAGAACTCATAAAAATTTTCTAAGTTTTTTAAAAGCAAAGTGTCTATGGTCTATTTTATATTTTACTTCAGGTCTCATTTCTCCAAATGTTTTTTTTCTATTTTTGGGAATAAAAATAGGGTCATAGCCAAAACCATTTTTTCCTTTAGGTTTATTTGAGATAATCCCCTCGACTTTGCTTTGAACACAAGCAATTTTTTTATCTAAATATGAAATAGATAGTGCACATATAAATCTAGCTCTAATTTTTTTATGTTTCCAATTTTTATTTTTTTTATTGAGTTCTCTATAAACTCTTTTTATAGCTTTATTGAAGTCTCCTTTCTTTCCACCCCATCTAGCAGAATAAATACCAGGATTTTTATTTAAAAGATCTATTTCTAAACCAGAGTCATCCGCTAAACATAACAGTCCAGTTTTTTTTGAAAAATATTTTGATTTTATTAGAGAGTTTTCCTTAAATGTTTTCCCATTTTCTACAGGACTTTTAAGATCAAATTCAGATGTCGAGTGAATTTCTATGTATTTTGGCAACAAATTCTTGATTTCTTGCAGTTTACCTTTGTTTTTTGTTCCAATAAGTAATTTTTCTATTTTTTGTTTTGACATCTAGAAATTAATAAAATGCTTACCATATAAGGCATTATGGAAAAAGAAGAAAACCAAGACACAATTGCAAAAGATTATCAGGAGCCAAACAAGGAAACAACTAATCCTGAAGAAAATATAGATAGTGAGAAAATACTAGATAAAAACCAGGAAGCTGAAGAAGAAGTTAAAGAGCCAACTCCTAAAGAAAAAATTGCTGAACTCGAAGATAAAGTTGCAAGAACTTTTGCAGAGATGGAAAACCAAAGAAGAAGATTTGAAAAAGAAAAAGAGGAAGCATTTGAATATGGTGGTTACAGTTTTGCTAGAGAGGCATTAAATTTAATTGATAATCTGGATCGTTCGAGACAGATTTTAGAAACAGACGAACAATTAAAGAATACCGAAGCTCTCAAAAAATCCTTGGAACATTTAGATATCATTAAAAAAGATACAATTTCGATTTTTGAAAAAAATAATATTAAACCAATAGAAAGTTTGAATAAAAAGTTAGATCCTAATTTTCATCAAGCAATGATGGAAATAGAGGATGATACAAGAGAACCTGGAACTATTATTCAAGAGATTCAAAAAGGATTTACCATTAAAGATCGGTTGCTTAGACCCTCTTTAGTTGGAGTATCTAAAAAAGTTTCTAAAAAAGAGGAAAAAACTGAGGAAAATAAAGAAAATAAAGGGGATAAATAATTCTACAACCAACTTGTAGATCAGAATTTAGACCTTATATGACAAAAGGATATTAGATTATGAGCAAAATTATTGGAATAGATTTAGGTACAACTAACTCATGTGTTGCGATAATGGAAGGGACGCAAGCAAAGGTATTAGAAAATGCAGAAGGTGCAAGAACAACCCCTTCAGTTGTAGCTTTTACAGATGAAAAAGAAAAATTAATTGGTCAGCCGGCCAAAAGACAAGCTGTAACAAATCCAGAAAATACAATCTTTGCAGTAAAAAGATTAATTGGACGAAACTTTGATGACCCTACAGTTAAAAAAGATGTCGAAGCTGCACCTTTTAAAATAGTAAATTCTGAAAAAGGTGATGCATGGATTGAGGCTAAAGGCGAAAAATATTCACCATCTCAAATATCAGCATTTATTTTGCAAAAAATGAAAGAAACCGCTGAAAAATATCTAGGTCAAGCAGTAACTAAAGCAGTGATCACTGTGCCAGCATATTTTAATGATGCCCAAAGACAAGCAACTAAAGATGCAGGAAAAATTGCTGGATTAGAAGTTTTAAGAATTATAAATGAACCTACTGCAGCATCTCTTGCATATGGGTTGGATAAAAAACAAAACAAAAAAATAGCAGTTTATGATTTAGGCGGAGGAACATTTGATGTTTCTATTTTAGAATTAGGTGATGGTGTGTTTGAGGTAAAATCTACAAATGGAGACACTTTTTTAGGTGGTGAGGATTTTGATAATGCAGTTGTTGATTATTTAGTTTCTGAATTTAAAAAAGATAACGGTATTGATCTTAAATCTGACAAGCTCGCTTTACAAAGATTAAAAGAGGCTGCAGAAAAAGCAAAAATTGAATTATCATCTGCAGAACAAACAGACATAAATTTACCTTTTATTACTGCAGACAAGACGGGTCCCAAACATATAAACTTAAAAATGACTAGAGCAAAACTTGAAGCCCTAGTTGAGGACTTAATTGCCAAAACTATTCCTCCGTGCAAAACCGCATTAAAAGATGCAGGAATTAATGCTAGTGAAATTGATGAAGTAGTTATGGTTGGTGGTATGACTAGAATGCCAAAAGTCATAAATGAGGTTAAAAATTTCTTTGGCAAAGACCCAAACAAGAGTGTTAATCCAGATGAAGTAGTAGCCATGGGTGCTGCGATTCAAGCTGGTGTATTACAAGGTGATGTTAAAGATGTTCTATTATTAGATGTAACACCCTTATCTCTTGGTATTGAGACACTTGGAGGAGTCTCAACTAAACTAATCGATAAAAACACAACAATACCAACTAAAAAGAGCCAAATATTTTCAACCGCTGAGGATAATCAGCCAGCTGTTTCCATAAGAGTTTTACAGGGTGAAAGAGAAATGGCTGCTGACAATAAAGCTCTAGGTAATTTTGAGCTTGTTGGTATTGCACCTGCGCCAAGAGGGGTTCCTCAGATCGAGGTGACTTTTGATATTGATGCAAATGGTATTGTAAATGTTTCTGCTAAAGATAAAGGAACTGGAAAAGAACAAAAAATACAAATTCAGGCTTCTGGTGGACTAAGCGATGAAGAGATTGAAAAAATGGTAAGAGATGCTGAAGCTAATAAGGAAGCTGATAAGAAAAAAAGAGAGTCAGTTGATGTTAGAAATCAAGCTGATACTTTAATTCACTCTACTGAAAAAAACCTAAAAGAACATGGAACAAAAATATCTGATGCAGAAAAAAAGGCAATTGAAGAGGCTTCATCATCTGTAAAAGAAGCTCTAAAAGGTGAGGATATTGAAGATATCAAGAAGAAAACAGAGGCTTTAGTACAAGCTTCAATGAAACTTGGAGAAGCAATCTACAAATCACAACAAAGTGCTAAACCAGAGTCTGGAAAAGATGATGGTGCAGATGATGCAGGTAAAAAAGACGAAAATGTTGTTGATGCTGATTTCGAAGAAGTAAAAGACGAGAATAAAGAAAAAAGCGCATAAACTGACATTTAATATCTGGGGTAATTAAATGGCTAAAAGAGACTATTATGATGTCCTGGGCGTTAGTAAAAACGCTAGTCCCGAAGATTTAAAGTCAGCTTACCGAAAATTAGCAGTAAAATATCATCCAGACAAAAATCCAGGCGATACTAAAGCAGAGGATAAATTTAAAGAAGCAAGTGAAGCCTACGGAATTCTATCCGATAAAGAAAAAAAACAAAACTATGACAACTTTGGCCATGCTGCATTTGAAAATGGGGGTGGAAGATCTGGAAGTGGTTTTGGGGGATTTAGCGGTGCAGATTTTTCAGATATTTTTGAGGATTTTTTTAGTGATTTTGGTGGAGCTGGAAGATCAAGAAGTAGAAGGACTAACAATAGAGGATCAGATTTAAGATATGATTTATCCATTTCACTTGAAGAGGCTTATCACGGAAAAAAACAAGATATTAAATTTTCAACAACTGAAAAATGTGGGACTTGCAAAGGGAATGGTTCAAAACCTGGCACTTCTCCTGATACTTGCTCATATTGTGGTGGTAACGGTCGAGTAAGATCTAATCAAGGTTTTTTCACAGTTCAACAAACCTGTCCACAATGTAATGGTAATGGTGAAGAGATTACAAATCCTTGCAGTGATTGTAATGGTCAAGGAAAAAAACAGGCTTCCAAAAAAATAGCCGTCTCTATTCCAAGAGGTGTTGATGATGGTACAAGAATTAGATTAGCTGGTAAGGGTGAAGCTGGAAGTAGAGGTGGTTCAACTGGAGACTTATATTTGTTTATAAATGTAAATTCTCATAACCTATTTAAAAGATCAGATGAAAATTTATTTTTTGAATTTCCTATATCTCTTGCTGATGCAGCTCTTGGAACAACGATTGAAATTCCAACTATTGACGGAGGTAAAGCCAAAATAAAGATACCTGATGGTACTCAAAACGGTAAACAATTCAGATTAAAAGGCAAAGGTATGCCTTTTATGCGGAGAGGTGATTATGGGGATTTATATGTACAAGTTAAAACTGAAGTACCAGTATATTTAAACAAAAAGCAAAAAGAATTACTTGAGCAATTTAGAGAAATTGAAAATGAAAAGTCTAATCCGAGTATAAAAAAATTTT
>CACKXR010000012.1 GCA_902604175.1 uncultured Pelagibacteraceae bacterium | reverse complement strand
CATGCCTTTCGTTTATTATTAATTTTTCTTGTTGGTTTTTTAATCTATCAATCATTAAATTGAAATTTTTGTTTAATATTTCAAGATCTTTATCAGTTTTTACCTCAGGTACTTTTGCATCAAAATTTCCTTCGCCAATTGAAGAGGACGCATAAATTAAATTATTAATTGACCTAAAAAATCTTGATGAAAATCTTATCGCAATTGATATTGATACAAACAATAACACACTGACCACTATAATATAAATAATCGCAAATGAGATTTTTATCCCAGTGCTTTTTTCTTCAACAGTATAATAAAAATTAATAGCTTCTTGAGACTCATTTAGATATTTAGAAATATTTTTATCTAGGTATTTTACAACATAGATAAATCTATTTTCAAAATTTTGCAATCTCATTATTGATGCTGAAATATTTTCAGGTGCATTAATAATCTTTAACTAAATTTAATGCTTTATCTACTGGTGGCACATACATCTGTGTTTCCTGTAGTGACGTAAATAATAATTTCTTATTTAAGTCTATAACATGTATTTCATCAACATCTCGTATGATTTTTTGTGTATTTAAAAATCGTTTATAATCATTAGCATTATCATTTAAAAATTTTTTGCTTTTATTAACATCAAAAGCTATTAAAACTATATCGGATTGAATCTTATTTTTAATTTCCTCAACATAATTTTTAGCTAGCTCATATGAATTGTTAACAACTGTGGTTATTTTTTTGTCAAAGTATTTTTCTAATGCAAATGAAAATAAAAATAATGAAAAAATTGAAATTAAAACAGATGGAATCAATGTAAATAATGCAAAATAAGTTATATATTTTTTGTTAGATTTTAATCCATCCTTATCGATGTCACTTTTAATTGCTTTTTTTATTTCTAAGAAAATGAATATGAAAAGAGAAAATAGTAAAATGATGTTTAAAATTAACAAGTAATGTAAATTGTGGTCATTTAATTCAATAAAGCCTTTATCAATGAAAGTTAAAAAGGTTAAAAAACCTATCAATAATGTGATAATAAATAATATTATTAAGTATATGTTTTTTTTAATAAATTCTGACATTTGAGTAAACAATTACCACTATAAATGAATAACTATTTTATTATACTAGCATCCGGTCAAAGCAAAAGATTTAATTCTAATAAACCTAAGCAATATATTATCTATAAAAATAAGCCCCTTTTTGAACACTCAATCAAAAAAGCATTAGAGTCTAAATTATTTAAAAAAATAATCCTAGTTGTTAACAATAAAAAACAAATCAAAAAAAAATTTCCTAAAAATGTAGTTATAGTTACAGGGGGTAAGGAAAGATCAGACTCGTCTTTAATTGGACTTAAATATATTAAAAAATTTAGACCATCAAATGTCTTAATTCATGATGCGGCAAGACCAAATTTTTCATTAAAGCTTTTAAAAATTTTAGTTAAATCACTTAAGAAAAATAAGGCTGTAATCCCAACGGTAAATACAAAAGACTCAATTAAGTATAAAGTTAAAAAACAGTTATTTAATTTAAATCGTGATCATTCTTTTTCAACTCAGACCCCACAAGCTTTTAGATTTAATGATCTTTATAATTTATCAAAAAAACAAAAAGTTAAAATTCAGGATGAAGCAACGTTATTTATTGAAAATAATTTAAAAGTAAAATTTATAAAAGGTGAAAATTCTAATATTAAAATTACTTATAAAGAAGATATCAATACGAACAAAACATATGTCGGAATAGGTTTTGATATTCATAGATTAATTAAAGGTAAAAAACTTTACTTAGGTGGTTTAAAAATACCATTCCATTCAGGTTTGAAGGGTCATTCAGATGGAGATGTTATAATTCATTCTATTATTGATGCTCTATTGGGTGCTATGGTAAAGAAAGACATAGGTACTTTATTTCCAGATAATAAAAAAAAATTCAAAAATATACGATCTCCTAAAATGTTAAAGCCAGTAATTGAGATAATGGATAAAAATGAATTCTATATCAATAACGTTGATATAAATTTAATATGCGAACAACCCAAAGTCTCAAAATACAGGGATAAAATAATTAAATCCTTATCTAAGTTATTAAGCATTGATAGTTCATTAATAAATCTAAAAGGCAAAACTGTTGAAAAATTAGGATTAATAGGAAAGGAAAAAGCAATTGCTTGCGAGGTAATTTGCTCAATTTCTCAATGAAAAAAATTAACGTCTTAATATCTACTTTCTTTGGATACGGATATCTAACCAAAATGCCTGGAACTGTAGCGTCTTTAGTAACAACAGTTTTTATTTATATTGCCTATGAATATCTTGGCTACACTGATCTAAGATTTTCAATTATCTTCTTTTTTATTATATTTTTTTATTCATTTTATGCAGTGAAAGATAGTGAGAGTGAATTTGTAAATAAAGATCCAAGACAAATAGTAATTGATGAAGTTTTGGGGCAATCTATGCCGTTAATTTTACTCTTACATTTGAACCAAACTAATCAGATATCTATGCAGATAGAAATTTATTATATTATTTCTTTCTTTGTTTTTAGATTTTTTGACATCCTTAAGCCATTTCCAGTAAGTTATTTTGATAAAAATTTTAAAAATTACTTTGGTATTATTATGGACGATATAATGGCTGGATTATATTCAATGATTGTAATTTTCCTAATAAGCCTTAAATTTTAATGAACATTAAACTTCTGCATAAAAAACTTATTCAAAAGAAATTGACTATTTCTGTTGCTGAGTCTTGTACAGGAGGTCTTTTAGCTAATAACTTAACAAAATTATCTAATGCATCTAAATACTTCCAAATAGGATTAATTACATACTCTAACAATGCAAAAATTAGAATTTTGAAAGTTAATAAAAAAATTATCCATAAATATGGTGCTGTTAGCCCAGAAACTTGTGAGGCAATGGTTAAAAACTTAGCGAAGCTATCTAAAAGTAAAATTAATATCTCTATAACAGGAATTGCGGGACCTAATGGGGGAACAAAACTTAAGCCAGTTGGATTAGTTTATATTGGAGTAAAAAAAAGTAATAAAATATTAATTACTAAAAATATATTTAAAAGCAAAAATAGAGTTAACATACAAAATGCTACAGTCAAAAGATCTTTAGATATTATAAACTCTTTAATCTAGAGATTTTCAGCTTTTTTTTGAAATGCATCTGCTATTTTATTTAGACCAAATTGGAAAGATTTTTCCATAATTAAATTTAAAAACTTATTTTTAATTTCAAAATCAACATCAAATTGAACTTCTGTATAATTTTCTTTTTGGGTAAATTTCCAGTTATTTTCAAGATGTTTTAAAGGTCCTCCAATGTTTGTTACATGTATTGAGTCGGTTTTTTTATCATAACGTACGTCACTTTTATAAGTATCTACAAAAGGTTTTCTGCCAATAGTTAGATCTGCAACAATTGCTATTTCTTCACCGTTATCTTCTTTTTCATAAACTTTTGAGTCTATGCAGAAAGGGATGAACTCAGGATATTTTTCAATGTCCAAAACAAAATCTATTAACTTTTGTTTTTCTCTATCTATGTGCCTTGTTACTGAGGCTTTAGGCATTAATTATTTTTTAATCTATTTTGTTTGAGTTTAGCAAAATCTTCGTCTGCATGATAAGATGACCTTGTAAGTGGTGATGATGACACTAGTAGAAATCCTTTTGATTTTGCAATATTTTCTAACTCTTTGAATTCATCTGGACGATAATATCTGCTTAGTGGATGATGTTTTGGAGAAGGTTGTAAATATTGTCCTATGGTTATGAAATCTACATCAGCAGATCTTAAGTCATCCATTACCTGAATTAATTCATCTTTATCTTCACCAAGTCCAACCATTAAACCAGATTTAGTAAAAACTTTTTTATTAATTTTTTTAACGTTTTTTAAAAGTTCTAAAGATCCAAAATATCTCGCACCTGGTCGAACTTTTAAATAAAGACGTGGTACCGTTTCAATGTTGTGATTAAACACATCTAAATCTGCCTCTAAAATTTTTTTATAAGCGTCTCCTTTTCTTAAAAAATCTGGCGTTAAAACTTCTATTGAAGTTTTGGGATTTTTTTTACGAGTGGCATTTATAACTTCATAAAAATGATTTGACCCTCCATCATCTAAATCATCTCTGTCAACTGATGTTATGACAACATGTTTTAAATCTAATTTACTTACAGCATTTGAAATTTTATAGGGTTCAAATGGATCTAATTTTTCTGGCTTACCAGTTTTTACATCACAAAACGCACAAGCTCTTGTACAAGTGTCGCCCATGATCATAAATGTTGCATGTCTTTTACTCCAACATTCAGTAATATTTGGACAATTAGCTTCCTGACACACGGTTACTAAATTATTTTGGTTAACAATTGTTTTTGTTAAAAAAAATTCTTTACTGTTTGAAAGTTTAGATCTGATCCAATCAGGTTTTTTTTTGATTGGATTAACAGGTTTATTTACTTTTTCAGGATGTCTAATTTTTGTTTTCATCATTTTTAATTATATAAATCGTCTCTCCTTCTTTGCCAAATAGAAATCGTTCTCTAATTAAAGTCTCAATATAGTCTAAATCTAAATTTGTACTTAATAGTGAATTTTTATGATCCATATCCTCTATTTTACTAATTAAGGTTAATTCCTCATTTTTCAAGTTGGACAAAAGCTCCTTTTTCTCAATGTATGAAAAAAGCCCTCTTTCACCCGAAACAAGATTAAAACCAAAGTAAAGAATCAAAAACAATGATATTAATAAAAAATAATTTCTTTTTATTAACCTCAGCATTAATTGATTTTATTCATTCTCGCTTTTTTTCCAAGTTCTTCTTCAATACGAATTAATTGATTATATTTAGCTACTCTTTCTGATCTTGCTAATGATCCAGTTTTAATTTGATTTGAGTTGGTCCCAACTGCAAGATCTGCAATAAAAGTATCCTCACTGTCTCCAGATCGGTGAGAAATTATTGTTTTATAACCGATGGTTTGGGCAAATTTGATTACATCTAACGTTTCTGAAACTGTTCCAATTTGATTTAATTTAATCAAAATTGAATTTGAAGAAATATTTAAAAACCCTTTCTTAAGTCTTTCTAAATTTGTCACATAAAGATCATCCCCCACTATTTGAACTTTATTAATTGATCTCATCAATTTATTCCAAGCGAGCCAATCATTCTCAGCAAAAGGATCCTCGATTGATTTGATTTTATATTTTTTAATGATTTTTTGATATTCTTTAATAGATTTTTCAACAGATATGTAAGTTTTAGAATGAATTGAATATTTATTTTTTTTAAATAATTCATTTGCAGCTACATCCAAACAAATTGAAACATCTTTACCATTAACAAAACCTGATTTTTTTATAGCACTCACAATTAAATCAAGAGCTTGATTGTTGCTATTGATCATCGGTGCAAAGCCACCTTCATCTCCAACAGAGGTAGATAAACCATTATCTTTTATTAATTTTGATAAATTTTTAATTACTATGAAGCATATTCTCATTGCCTCAGAAAAACTCTTAGCACGGTCAGGTCTGATCATAAATTCTTGAATTCTAAGACCATTGTTTGCATGGGCTCCACCATTAATAATATTCATTAAAGGATAAGGTAATTGGAAATTTTTCTTTATAAAAAAAGTTTTGTACAAAGGTAATTTTTTAACTTTAGCTGATAGCTTTTTAACAGCCATTGAAACTGCAAGCATAGAATTTGCACCAAGATTTGTTTTTTGTCTTGTTCCATCTAAATTTATTAATAGAGTATCAATCCGTTCTTGGTTATGAACACTCTGACCCTTTAATTTATTTGAGATTTTAGTGTTGACTAAATTAACAGCACTTAAAACACTTTTCCCTAGATAACGTTTATTGTTTTTATCTCTCTTCTCAAATGCTTCATACGTTCCTGTTGATGCCCCCGATGGACAAATTGCAGTTGCACTATTATTTTTTGTATAAACTTCAGCCTCTACAGTTGGATTTCCTCTACTGTCAAATACTTGACGGGCCTTTACTTTTAAAATTTTACTCACTATTTTTTTATTAATTTATCTATATCCGATAGTTGATGTAACAAATTTTCCAATTTATCTAATGGGACCATGTTAGGACCATCTGATGGTGCATTATCTGGATCTTGATGAGTTTCAATAAAGACTCCAGCAACACCTACTGCAACAGCGGCTCTAGCTAAATACTCCACAAACTCTCTTTGACCTCCTGATGACTCTCCTTGTCCTCCAGGTTGTTGTACTGAATGGGTTGCATCAAAAATCACTGGATAACCATTCTTAGCCATAATAGGCAAAGATCTCATGTCAGAAACTAAAGTGTTGTAACCAAAACTTGCACCTCTCTCAGTGACTAAAATATTTGTATTTCCAGAGTCTGAAATTTTTTTAGTAACATTAACCATATCCCAGGGTGCTAAGAACTGTCCTTTTTTTACATTTATAATTTTATTTGTTTTAGCAGCAGCTATCAAAAGATCAGTCTGTCTGCATAAGAAAGCAGGAATTTGTAATACATCAACATGATCAGCTACTTCTGAACATTGATCAATATTATGAATGTCTGTTAAAATAGGAACATTATATTCTTTTTTTATTTTATCAAAAACAGGTAACGATGCTTGAAGTCCAGCTCCTCTTTTTCCTTTGAGGCTAGTTCGATTAGCTTTATCAAAAGAGGTTTTATAAATAAAACCAAGACCAAATTTTTTTGTAATTTCTTGAATTTTGCCAGCCATGTCCATTGCGTGCTGTTCAGTTTCAAGCTGACAAGGTCCAGCAATGATACAAATTTTGTTATTATTTGAGATTTCTATATTTCCGCAATTTACTTTTATACTGCTCATTTGTGATTTTTTGCTGCCTTGATAAAAGAAGAGAATAAAGGATGTGGAGATAAAGGTCTAGATTTAAATTCTGGGTGGAACTGTACCCCAATGAACCAGGGGTGATTTTTTAGTTCAATAATTTCTGGTAACTGATTATCGGGTGATAAACCTGAAAAAATCATACCTTTTTTTTCAAATTTTTCTCTATAATTAATATTCACTTCATATCTATGTCGGTGTCGTTCTTTAATTAATTTTGACTTATAAATTTTTCTTATCTTTGAGTTGTTTTGTAATTTAGCATCATAAGACCCTAGTCTCATAGTACCACCAAGATCTTTATCTGTGCCCTTAATAGTTTTACCATCTTTAGACCATTCGTTTATTAATCCAATAATGGGAAGACCTTTTTTATCAAATTCACTTGAGGTAGCATTTTTTAAGTTTAGTTGATTTCGAGCAAATTCAATAATTGCCATTTGCATTCCATAACATATTCCAAGGAATGGAATTTTGTTTATTCTTGCATGTTTTATTGCTTCTATTTTTCCTTCAGTACCTCTTTTGCCAAATCCTCCAGGTATTAATATTCCAGAGATATTTTTGAGTTTTTTCTTAATTTCAGAAATTTTTAATTTTTCTGAGTCAATTCTGACTAAATTAACTTTAATTTTGTTGTCTATTCCTCCATGAGTTAATGCTTCATCTAATGACTTATAAGCATCTTTAAGCTCAACGTATTTTCCAATAATTGCAATATTTACTTCTTTTTTATTTTGTAAAATTATTTTAGTTATTTTTTTCCATGGATTTAAATTTACTGGCTTTTTAGATTTTAATTTAAAATAATTTAAGACTTGAACATCTAATTTTTCTCTAAAAAAACTTATTGGAGCTTCATAAATTGTTTTGACATCGACAGTTTCTATAACATTTTTAATATCAACATTACAAAACAAAGAAATCTTTTTTCTATGCTCTAATGGTATGGGTCTTTCAGATCTACAAATGATAATATCTGGCTGAATACCTATGCTTCTTAACTCTTTTACAGAGTGTTGAGTTGGTTTTGTTTTAATCTCATCCGATGCTTTTAAATAAGGAACTAATGTTAAATGAATAAATAAAGCATTTTTCTTACCAACGTCGTTTGCAAATTGTCTTATAGCCTCAACAAACGGGAGACTTTCTATGTCTCCAACTATTCCTCCAATTTCGCAAATTACAAAGTCCTCTTTTGATGAGTCGTTTTTAATAAATTGTTTTATACGATCTGTAATATGAGGGATTACTTGGACAGTTTTTCCAAGATACTCACCCTTACGTTCTTTTTTTAAAACATCATTATAAATTTTGCCTGTAGTGATATTGTCTGATTTCTTTGCTGACACTCCAGAAAATCGTTCATAATGACCAAGATCTAAATCTGTTTCAGCACCATCGTCAGTGACATATACTTCTCCATGTTGAAATGGGCTCATTGTTCCAGGATCTACATTTAAATATGGATCAAGTTTTCTGATCCTAACTTTAAAACCTCTTGATTGTAAAAGATACGCAAGTGAAGCTGAGGATAAACCTTTACCTAATGATGAAACCACGCCGCCCGTGACAAATATATATCGCGCCATGGAACTATCTTATAGCGAATAAAAAAGAGATTGAAAAGTATTAATTAATTATTTTCAGGAATTGAAGGAGTATCTTCAGTTTTTTCCTCAACTGTATCTAAAACAGAGCTTGTGGGTGTTAGTTCGGCTCTTGAAATAATTGTAAGTGCTAAGCTACAAATAATAAATAAAGTTGCAACAATAGCGGTAGCTTTAGTCATGAAACTTCCAGCTGATCTTGATAGCATAAAGTTTTCTTGTGATACACCAATACCTAATGCACCACCTTCTGATTTCTGTATTAAAACTAGTAATACCAAAATAACTGCAAGTATAATGTTAATTACTAATAATATAGTTTCCATGGCGATCTAATTAATGGTTTTTTTAATTATATCAATAAATTTTTTTGGATCCTGAGAGGCCCCACCTACTAAAAAACCATCAATGGTATTAATATTTTTTAATAGATTGATGTTGTCACTATTTACAGATCCTCCATACAAAATTTTTGAAGGTTTTTTACCTAATTTTTTTTTGATAAATGATATAGATTTTATCAATTCATTTTGCTTTGGGATTAATCCAGTGCCGATCGACCAGACTGGTTCATATGCAATTATAATATTTGATTTGTTTCGAATTGATTTTAAGCCTAACTTAATTTGCTTACTTAAAACCTGATTAGTTTTTTTATTTCTTTTCTCTTTTGATGTTTCCCCAATACAAAAAATAATTTTCAAACCCGATTTTAATGCACTTTTAATTTTAGAATTTATTTTTTTATTGTCTTCACCTAACTTTCTATTCTCTGAGTGGCCCAATATAACATATCGTGCTCCAACATTTTTTAACATTTTAGAATTTATCTGACCAGTGAACGCACCATATTTATCGCTTTCGTGAGAATTTTGAGCACCCACTTCAACTTTTGTTTTTTTCAATTTATTAGATAAAGAATTGATTAATGTGCTAGGTGGGCAATAAATTAACTTTATTTTTTTTTGTTTTATACTCTTAGAAAATTTAATTACTTTATCTAGAGAATTAAGTGCTTTTAAGTCACCATACATTTTCCAATTAGCTACAAAATACAGATATTTATTTGTCATAATTGACTTTTTAATCTATAGATTTGTTTTTTACAGATCAATATATTATTGGCTTTATGTTAGAAACTATAAAAAATTTTGGTGGAAAAAAATTAGGTGGTTTAATCCTAATCATAGTGATTATTATTGCATTTGGTTTTGGTGGATTTGGTGGTGGCTTCAGCACAAATAATCAAAACAACATAGCAAAAATAAATAAAACAAATGTAACCACTCAAGATTTTATGGATTATGTGAATCAAAGTGGTATATCAATTGATGCTATTAGAACCAATTTGAATAATAATATAATTGAAGAATTATTATCAGGTTTGATTTCAACTACATTAATTGATCTAGAGGTAAAAGACTTTGCTCTTACAATCAGTGAGAGAACAATTCTTAAAACTATTAAAGACAATAAAAATTTCCAAGACGAAAATGGTATTTTTCAAAGAGTGAAATATGAAAAATTTTTATTATCAAGTAATTTATCAGCACCAATGTTTGAATTGAAATTAAAAAATAGAGAATTACAAAAACACCTATTTGATATTATAGGCGCTGGAACAATAACACCTAATTTCTTGATTGATAAAAAATACGAAGAAACTAACAAGACATTAAGTATTGAGTACTTCAATATGGAAGGGCTTTATAAGGACAAGAATGAGTATACAGATCAGGATCTTATAGTATTTATAAAAGAAAATGAAGACCAACTAAAAAGAGAATATATAGATTTTAAATATGTTGTTTTAAATCCTAAGAATTTAATTGGCATTGAGGAGTTTAATCAAGAATTTTTTGACCAAATTGATAAAATTGAAAATCAAATTTCAGAAGGAGTGAATTTTGAAACCATATTAAAGAATATTGAAGTCGAAATTAATGAAATAATTGAATATACCCCAACATCAGAAACGAAAAGTAGTGAAAATTTAATTTATCAAAATAAGTCGACGAAATTAAATCTAGTTGAAAATGGAGATGATTTCTTATTGTACAACATCAATAAAGAATACGATAAAAGTCCAAATTTATCTGATGCCAAAACTAAAGGTGAGCTCGTAGAATTAATTTATCAGAAAGATAAATTTGATTTTAACAGAAAAATCCTAGAAGAGATTCAAAGCAAAGAATTTAATAATAGTAAGTTTGAAGATTTAGGAAGTAGTAATTTATTAAATGAAGAAATTAAAACAATTAATGATGACTCAATCTTTGACATAAATTCGGTTAAGATGCTTTATACCTTGCCAATAAACTCTTTTACTTTAATTAATGACAAAGATAATAATATTTTTTTAGTTAAAATTTCAGATTCTAAAAAAAATTTTTTTAATAAATCTGATGAAGAATATATTGAATTTGTAAAAAATCAAAATACAGACAAAAGGAAGAGTATCTTACAATCTTATGATCAATTATTAAACAATAAATACCAAGTTAAAGTTAACCAAAAATCTTTAGATAGAGTTAAAAATTATTTCAAATGATCATTAATCGAAGCTTCAAGGACTTCAAGTTTCGACATAGAAGCAAAAAAAATCAAATAATATATACGTTGAGAAAAGTTAAAAATGATGAAGAAATATTAAACTTAATAAACAATTTTTTAGAGGATAAAAATAGTTTTATATTTGAGTCAGTTGAAAAAGGTAAAATCAAAGGTAGATATACAATATTTGGTAAAAACCCCGATAAAATCTGGGAGTTTAACAATAAAAACTCTTATCTAATCAAAAATAATAAAAAGATAAAATTGAAAGATAAGCCAGATCAATTAATAGAGAAAATAATTGAGGAATTTAAATTTGAGACTCCAAAAAATTTACCAAAAATATGCTCATTAATTTCTGGATACTTTTCTTACGATTCTATCAGATATATTGAAAAGATACCAAATAGTTGCAAAAATGATTTAAATATACCAGACGTAAGACTTCTACGTCCTAGAACATTAGTTATTCATGATAATTTAAAAAAAGAAATATTTTATATAAGTAATATTTTTAAAGATGAAAAAATAACTAACTATGAAAATAAATTTAATGAAATTAAATCTGATCTTTTTAAATTATTAATTCAATCCTCAATTAAAAATTTAAATAAACCGAAGAAAGAAAAATTAAATACTATTAAAGTTAAATCCAACACTTCTAAAAGTAAATTTTTAAATATGGTTAATAAGGCAAAAAAATACATCAAAATTGGTGATATTTTCCAAGTGGTTTTAAGTCAAAGGTTTGAGACTAAGTTAACAAAAAAACCAATAGATATTTATAAAAAATTAAGAGTAACTAACCCTTCTCCTTTCATGTTTTTCTTTAATTTTAATGATTTTCAAATAATTGGTGCTAGTCCAGAAATATTAGTAAGATTAAGAGATAATAAAATTACTGTAAGGCCAATTGCTGGAACAAGACCAAGGGGTAAAACATTAAAAGAAGATCTTTATTACGAAAAAGATTTATTAAAAGATAAAAAAGAACTTTCAGAGCATTTAATGCTTTTAGATTTAGGTAGAAATGATGCTGGTAAGGTATCAAAAGTAAATACTGTTAAAGTTACTGAAAGCTTTATTATAGAGAGATATTCACATGTTATGCATATAGTGTCTAACGTAATTGGTGATTATAATAAAAAGTTCTCTAAGTTTAAATCTTTGCTAGCTGGATTTCCTGCTGGAACAGTGTCTGGTGCTCCGAAAATAAGAGCTATGGAAATTATTGATGAATTAGAGACGACAAGAAGAAAGGTTTATGCAGGTGGAATAGGATATTTTTCTGCGAATGGTGAATTTGATACTTGTATTGCTTTAAGAACAGCTGTAGCCAAAAATAAAAAATTCTATGTGCAAGCAGGTGCGGGAATTGTTGCTGATAGTAAACCTATAAACGAATATGAGGAGACTGTTAATAAAGCTAAGGCTTTAATTAATGCTTTAAGATAATGAAAGTATTACTGATAGATAATTACGATAGTTTTACATTTAACTTATATCATTACATATCATCACTAGGTGTTAAAGTAGATGTTGTTAGAAATGACAAAATAACAGCTAAAGATATTAAAAAAAATAAATATAATAAAATTGTTATATCTCCAGGACCAGGAAATCCAAGTCAATCAGGAAATTGTATAAATATTTTAAAATCTCTTCATAAAGAAATGCCTTTTTTAGGAGTATGTCTAGGTCATCAAATTATTGGACAAGTATTTGGGTCAAAGATCATTCAAGCAAAAAAGCTTATGCATGGAAAAATAAGTAAAATTAAATCAAAAAAAATTGGAATTTTAAAAAATTTACCAAAAACTTTTGAAGCTACTAGATATCACAGTCTGATAATTGATAAGAAAACTTTATCTGATAGTTTAGAAATTACAGCAGAAACTGAAGATGGATTGATAATGGGTGTGCAACATAAAGTGTATAATATTCATGGTGTACAATTTCATCCAGAAAGTATTAAAACTAAACCGGGAATAAAAATATTAAAAGATTTTGTAAATTGTTAATTTTATGGATCAAATTTTAGAAAAATTAAGAAATAAGATAGATCTTTCTTTTGATGAAAGTAAATCTGCTTTTCAATTACTTATGACTGGACAAGCTAATGAAGATCAAATTTATGATTTTTTAACCTTATTATCAGACAAAGGTGAAGTATCAGACGAAATTGCTGGCGGTGTTTATGTGCTTCGGGAAAAGTCTAAAAGAGTAAAAGTTAAAGACTGTGTTGATACTTGTGGAACTGGAGGTGATGGCATGAATACCTTAAATATTTCAACGGCATCAGCTTTACTTTTAGCTAGTATGGGGACTAAAGTCGCTAAACATGGTAATAAAGCAGTCTCTTCAAAGTGTGGTTCAGGAGATGTTTTAGAGGCACTAAAAATTAAAATCAATCTTGAACCAATTGATATAGAAAAAGAGATCAACAATAACAACTTTGGCTTTATGTTTGCTCCTAATTATCATAGTGCAATGAGATTTGTTGCGCCAGTAAGAAAAAAAATAGGTAAAAGGACAATATTTAATATGATTGGTCCATTAAGTAACCCTGCTTTAGTAGATAGACAAGTTGTCGGTGTTTTTGATAAAAAATTACTAAAGATTTTTGCCGAAGGGCTTAAAAATTTAAATATTAAATTTGCATGGATTGTTAATAGTGAGGATGGCTTAGACGAAATTTCACCCTATGCTAAGACAAATGTTATACAATTAAAGAACGGAGAAATATCTGAAATTATAATTGATCCTACAGTATTAAATATTAATGCTGAAAAATTTGATAATTTAGTTGGCGATGACGCAAACTATAATGCAAGTAAGATGATTGAAATTTTTAAAGGTAAAGACAATGATTTTTCAAAAGCAGTTTGTTTAAATGCTGCAGCAGGTTTAATTGTTAATGAAAAATATTCAGAATTTTTAGATGCTTACAATTATAGTAGAGAATTTATTTTATCAGGAAAACCGTATATTCATTTAGAAAAAATACAAAATGTCTAAAAATATTCTCGAAGAAATAATTAAAAAAAAAATAAATAAGATTGATATTTTAAAAAAATCAACAAGTTTAAATTCTCTTACAGATCTTATTGATAAAAATAATTCTTTCTTCAATTTTAAAGAAAAAATTCAATCTAATTTACAAAATAATAAAACATCGATTATTGCTGAAATTAAAAAGGCTAGCCCTTCCGCCGGTGTAATTATCCAAAATTACAATCCAGTAGAAATTGCCAATATATATAATACTAATAATGTAACCTGCTTATCTGTACTTACTGAGGAGGATTTTTTTTTAGGAAACCTAATTCATATCAGCAAGATAAAAGAAAAAGTTAACTTACCTATTTTATGTAAAGATTTTTTTATAGATAAATTTCAAATACCCTTGGCTAAAAGTTATGGAGCTGATGCAATTTTAATTATTTTAGCTGGTGTATCAGACAATTTAGCAAATGATTTATACGAAGAGGCATTAAAGTATAAAATGTCAGTGATTGTGGAGGTTCATACTGTTGAAGAGGCTAAAAAAGCATTAAATTTTAAAGAGGCTTTGATTGGAATAAACAATAGAGATTTAAAAACTCTTAAAACAGACATAAATACAACTTATGATATCTATAATGTATTAATTAATCATGATGGACCTTTGATTTCAGAGAGTGGAATTAAAACTAAAGAAGAACTCTTAGATTTAAAAAACAAAACATCTATTAATACTTTTTTAATTGGTGAATCACTTTTGAAGAATTTGGAGAAAAATTCTATTTTTTCAGTTTTATAGTCAATTAATCCCTAATTTTATTGGTTTTTTTAATGTTGTTATATTAAAAGAACTTTTATAGAACATTATTTGTACGATATTTGTTCTTATGCTTACAAAAAAACAAAAAAACCTGCTTTTATTTATCAATAAGAAGTTGAGAAGCTCTGGTGTTTCTCCCTCATATGAAGAGATGAAACAATCTCTAAATTTAAAATCTAAGTCGGGAATACACAGATTGATAAGTGCTTTAGAGGAAAGAGGTTTTATAAAGAGATTAGCTCATAAAGCAAGAGCCCTAGAGGTAATTAAACTTCCTGAAACTGCCTCTGCAAACGATATTTACAATAACTTTTCACCAAGCGTTATAAAAGGTGGTTTAGATGAGGAGCAAGTACCTTCTGATGAAATAGAAGTACCAGTACTTGGTAAAATCGCTGCTGGAACACCGGTTGAAGCAATTCAAAACGAAGTAGCTAGAATACCTTTGCCAAATAATTTAGAAAAAAATGGAGATTACTTTGGCTTAAAAGTTCAAGGTGATTCCATGATAGAAGCTGGCATCAATGAAGGTGACACCGTAATTATCAGAAGAACGGATACCGCTGAAAATGGAAAGATTGTAGTCGCTTTAATTGACGAACATGAGGCAATGCTTAAAAGAATTAGGAAAAAAGGTAAAGTTGTCGCTTTGGAAAGTGCAAATAGAAACTATGAAACTAAAATTTTTGGACCTGATAGAGTTAAGGTTCAGGGTGTTTTAGTATCTTTATATAGAAACTTTTAAAAAAATAGTCTAAACATAATTGATGTCAAAAGTAGCAACTCGTTTTGCTCCGTCACCTACTGGAGCTCTTCATATTGGAGGTGTGAGAACAGCTTTATTTAATTGGCTTTACTCAAAAAATCAAAAAGGTACATTTCACTTAAGAATTGAAGATACTGATAAGGAAAGATCTAAAGAAGAGCACAAAAATCAAATTATAAATTCTTTAAAATGGATAGGAATCGAATATGACGGAGATGAATATATTCAATCAACTAAAGTTGAAGATCATATTAAAGTTGCAAATAAACTATTGAAAAATGGAAATGCATACAAGTGTTATTGCTCTAGTGAAGAAATAGAAGAACAAAAAAAAAGAGCTCGACAAAAAAAACTACCTTATATCTATAATAGAAAATGGAGAGATGCGGATGAAAAAGAAACTCCAAAAGATATTGAGCCTGTAATTAGGTTTAAAAGTAAAATTGAAGGAACCTCTATATTAAAAGACTTGGTTCAAGGTGATGTTGAAATTGAAAATAATACAATTGAGGATTTTATTATATTAAGAAATGATGGAACACCAACGTATAACCTTTCAGCAACTGTAGACGATCATCAAATGGGAATGACTCACATTATTAGAGGTGACGATCATAAAATAAATACTTTCAAACAAATTCAGATTTATCTGGCTATGGATTGGGAAGTGCCAAATTTTGCACATATACCATTAATCCATACAATTGAGGGTAAAAAGCTCTCTAAAAGAGATAACGCCTCTACATTGGATGACTATTCAAAAATTGGAATTATGCCAGATGCTTTAAGAAATTACTTGTTAAGGCTAGGCTGGTCCTATCAAGATAAAGAAATATTTAATTTAGATGAAAGTATTAAATATTTTAATCTAGAGGGAATTGGAAAATCACCTTCAAAACTTGATATGAGTCGCATTTTATCAATGAACGAGCACTATATTAAAACAATTGATGAACAGAAGCTTTTCAGAAACTTGTTACAATATTGTGTGATTTATAAAGAAAAAATTAAACCTGAAAAAGAGGAAAAAATAAAAAATTCACTACCTTTTTTAAAAAATAAAGCAAAAACATTAGAAGATATATTTAACAACGCAAAATATATAATCACAGATGAAATCAATTTTAATCCAGACGATTTGGAATTAATTGATGATAATGCAAAAAAAATAATTCAAGAATTTAAAACTGAGATTTCATCCTTAGACAATTTTAACAAAGAAATATTAGAACCTATAATAAATAATTTAATAAAAAAATATGAAACTAATTTTAAGGGTGTAGGTCAACCTCTAAGAATAATATTAACTGGATCTAAATTTGGACCAGGCCTCTATGATATTTTAACTTCTTTGGGCAAGAAAGAAGTAGAGCAAAGATTAGGAAATAAGATAATTAGATAGTATATCTGATGACTCATCTGATGATGAGGTCTTAGACCTGATACCCTCTAGAGTTTTATTGCATTCAGCTAGTTGCTTTTTAATAAGGTCCGGGTTACTTAAAAAATATATTACAGTTTTATAAATTTCTTCTGCATTACACTCATTTTGAAGAAGTTCAGGAATTATTTCTTGATTATTGATAATATTAATAATATTTGCAAATTTAACATTCGCCAATAGTTTAAATATCATAAAATTAATAAAGCTTAATTTGTAAATAATTATAGATGGTATATTTGCATTACAAATTTGTAATGAAACAGTTCCAGATTTCGATACAGCAAAAATAGATTTCGATAAAATATCTGATTTAATGTTATCATCATATATAACATCTATGTTTTCAATATTTTTTTGTCTTACAATATCTAAAATTGAATCTTTATTTTCCTCAGTAGCATGGAAATAAAAAAAATAATTTTTATGTTTTTTATTCATTAACTCTATAAAGCTAATTAAAATTGGTAACAAAATTAAAGTCTCAGATTTCCTACTGCCAGCAAATAATGATATAATTTTTTTGTCTTTATGTAACAAATTATCAATTATTATTTTTGAATTAACTTTTGTTTCAATTAAAGGATGTCCAACAAAAGTATTTTTTATATTTTCATCATCAAAATATTTTTTTTCAAAATCAAATAATAAAAGAATATGATCAATAAACTTTTTAATTTTTTTAACCCTATTTTTTCTCCAAATCCATACTTGCGGAGCAACATAGTGAACTGTTTTTATATTATTCTTAATCTTCTTTACTTTTTCGGCTACTCTTAGAGTAAAATCAGGACTATCTACGCTAAATAAAATATCAGGATTAAATTTTATGATCTCCTCAACAGTTTGATTAATTTTTTTTCTAATTTTAAAAATATTTAAGATAACACTCGTAAATCCAAGGTATGTTATCTCTTTTAAGTCGTAAATGGAACTAATACCTAACTTTTTTAAATTAGATCCACCAACTGATAAATATTTAATTTGAGAATTTTTATTTTCAAGCTTCGCTATAACCGTTGAAGCTAGTTTGTCACCTGAAGGTTCACCTGTTAATATAAATATTTTTTTCATACAATCTTGATAAATATTTTGTTTTTATTGGCAAATTGGAAGCATTTAACTTGATCCAAAATTATATTTTTTTTAGATTTTAGTACTATTCCTTTTAGACCATATTTTTTACAATCCTTAAGAGTTTGAAGACCGATAGTTGGTAAATCTATTCTTAAATCCTGTTTTTTTTTTGGAAATTTAATTAATACACCTTTTGTTTTTTTCTTTAATTTAATTAGCATTTTTCTTGTACCTCCTATTCCTTCTTTAGCAACAATTTTTCCGTCATTTATAATCATAGCTTGCACATGATCCAACTCATTCGATTTATTAAAATATTTAATTCCTTTTGTAATTGATAGTAAATCATTTCTGTTAGGTTTTGATTTTGAGTAATTACCTGCTCTTAAAGCCAATTCTGGATTAAAACTAATTGAACTAATAACTTTTATACCCTCTTTATTTAATATTTTAATAATTGCTTTAATTATGGCTGCATCTCCTTTTTTTGCAGCCTGAATAACACTAGGCATATAATAAATTCCTTTAAAATCTAAGCTTATTGTCGAAAAATTTGGTTTTAATATTTTGCCAGCAAATAAAACCTTTTTTGTTTTTTTTTCTTTAATTAAGCTAAGAATTTTTCCAAATTTTCCTATACCTATTCGATGAACATGCTTATTTTTTTTAAATTTAAAATTTTTTGATAAATCTATAATAAAATATTTTTTTTTTAATTTTTTAATATTTTTTAACACAATATCAGAAAAATCTGTGTCACCTAAAAATAATCCAATCATTTTATCTTGAAAACGGAGTACAAATTGGCCTTTTTTTATCTTTCTCTATAAAATTTAGTAATTCATGGACCAATTCATGTTTTCTTAAGTCATTGCTTAAATTATTTAAATTTTCTGTTAAATTCTCATTTTTAAATATTTCTTTATATGCTTCACTTAAAATCATGATGTCTTGATTTGGAATATTCTTTCTTCTCAAACCAATTAAATTAAGTCCTTGAAGTATACTTCTGTTACCATGAGCTATTCCATAGGGAATAATATCTCTTGTGACTCCACACATTCCTCCAATCATTGCGAATCTCCCTACTCTTGTAAATTGTTGAACTGCTGAGTTTCCTCCAATTATTACATTATCTTCTATATGAGCGTGACCACCCAGTGGAACATTATTAGCTAGAATTACATTGTCACCAACCATACAGTCATGTGCAATGTGGGCAGATACCATAAATAGGCAGTTATTCCCCACTTTTGTTAGCCCTCCACCACCATTTGTTCCAGGATTAATAGTTACGTATTCTCTAATTTTATTATTGTTGCCTATTTCCAGTTTAGTTTTTTCACCTTGGAACTTCAAATCTTGAGGATCATTTCCGATTGATGCGTATGGATAAATTTTATTATTTTTTCCAATTTTTGTATTACCAACTATGCTTACATGTGATTGAACTTCAGTATTTTGATCAATTTCTACATCTGCTCCTATAACACAAAAAGGACCAATTTTTACACTTCTGTGTAAATTTGCTTTTGGGTCAATAATTGCAGTTTTATCTATCATTTATTTTCCCTTAAAAATTGTCTAATATTTTTAGCAGGATATCCCATAACTTTTGTGTTATCAGGAATATCTTTTATAACTCCACTACCGCCAGCAATTTCAACATTATTACCAATTTTTAAATGGCCTGATATTCCAGCTTGGCCACCAATTTTTACATTTTTACCTATTATAGAACTTCCAGCAATACCAACCTGTCCTGCAATAATTCCATTATCTCCTATTTTTACATTGTGAGCTATGTGAATTTGATTATCTAAAAAAGTATTTTTACCAATTACTGTATTTGACATTGAGCCTCTGTCAATTGTAGCTCCGCAACCTATTTCACAATTATCATTAATTTGAACAATACCTATATGTGGATATCTTAAATTTTTATCTTTGTCAGGAAAAAAACCAAATCCGTGTTTTCCAATATTACAATAATCCAATACCTTTACATTATTTCCAATTAAAGAATTTCTAATAATTGAATTAGAACCTATAGAGCAATTGTTACCAATCAAAACATTTTTTTCAATGATTGTGTTATGACCAATAGTACAATTAGATCCTATTAATACGTTTTTTCCCAATAGAACATTTTTTCCAAAATTGACTTTTTTTTTAAATTGGGTTTTAGTTATATCAACTACAGTATTATCAAAATTATCATGAATTGAATCTGGATAAAATTTACTTGTAATTATTGATGTGGAAACTAACACATTTCCAACTATTAAAGGTATACAACTTTTAGGTAATTCGTTTTTTAAACTATGCTTGGTAATACAATAAGATGCTTTAGTTTTATTAGCAATCTCTTTGTATTTTTTTGAATGAAAAAAAGTAATATCTTTTTTAGTTGAACTAAATAAATCTTTTATATCACAAACTTGTTCTTTATTAATTTTTATGTCATCATGGTTTATCTTAAGAAATTGTATAATATCTAAAATATCAAAAGGACCATAGTTTTTAAAAAAAGGGTTAGACATTATTGCTTTTACCAAAGCAATCTAAAAAAAATTATCAATATTTATTGCTATTTATTTCTTGTCAACAATTGTTGCGGACCAAACAGCATCAGCCATCTTAATTTTATTTACAAAAGCCTCTCCTTGGTATTTCCAAACACGTCCATGAGATCTAATTGCCTTAATTTTAAGAATAAGTTTACAGTCAGGTATTACGGGGTTTCGAAACCTAGCTTTTTCTACGCCCATAAGAAAAACCAATTTATTTTCATAAGTTGATTTATCTAAACCGTGAGCTGTTAAGGCAGCAGCAGCTTGACCAAATGCCTCAACTATTAAAACTCCTGGCATAACTGGATTATCAGGAAAGTGACCTTGTACAAAAAAACTACTTTTTTTAACATCCACTACAGCAGTTGCAGATGTAAGATCAACAATATCATAAAGTTCATCGACAAGTAGCATAGGTTCTCTGTGAGGAAGAAGATTTCTTATTTGGTCTTTATTTAACAAACTCATAAGTCTAATTTAATTTTTTATTAATTTCTTCAATCAGGATAGCTGTTATATCTGAGCTTTTTTTAGACATAAACACATTTTTTTGATCAAGTAATATATCTATAGAGTTACTGTCCATATAATTTTGTATTATTGGATTAACTTTTATAAAAAATTCTTTAAGATCTTTATTTTTTTTATTCTCTATTTCTAGTATAAGTTTATTTTTTAACTCATTAAATTTTTTAACATTTTGTTTTAAAAAATTTATTTCTTTATCAAATTCAGCTTTAGATATTATATTCTGTTTTTTTTTTATTTCATTCTCAAGAGATTTTAATTCATTCTCTTCTTTCTTTAATTGTAAAATGTTTTTTTCATTTAATTGTTCTATATCTTTTAAAATTAATTTACCTATATTTGTTTCCTTAATTAGAGAGTCTAGATTTATAAATGACACCTTATCATTGCTATAAACTAAATTAAGATTAATAAAAAATATTACTATTGTTATAAAAATAATTTTTAATAATTTCATTAGAAAGTAGTACCGATGTTAAACCTAAAAGTTTGAGTTTTATCAGTACTTTCTTTAGTTATGGGCTGAGCTAAAATAAAGTTGAAAGGACCAATTGGCGACATCCAATCAATACCAACACCAACGGAACTTCTTAGAGATCCGTCATCATCTATTGAAGAGTCATAATCTACACCCCAAATATTGGCTGCGTCTAAAAACATTACTACATCTACTTCTTGGATATTACTTAGTATCTGGGGAAGTGTAGTTGATAAATTGGCAGTGGTCAAAAAATTCCCGCCAATGTAATCTTCACCGTCTTTAGGTCCAACTTTACCTCTTTCAAAACCTCTTAGTTTCCTACCAGGAATATATATTCTTTCTGATAATTTAATATTATCTCCAGAAATAGAGTTTGCAGACTGTAAAAAGATTGAAGCATTTGTTACATTATTCTCAAATAATTCTTTAAAATAATTATACTGATATGAATTAACTAAAGTGTTTGTATCACTCACTAATGGAATATCTACAGAGTAATAACTTCTATATCCATCTGATGTTTGGAATTTTTGATTCCTTTTATCCTGATCAAAATCAAGTTTTAAAAAGGAATCCCAATAATTTCCCTCTTGAGTTTTTTGTAAAGTTGATGCATTTGAATGAGTTTTAATTTTTTCATAAAAATTACTTAATCCTAACCCCAATTCAAAATCATCCAAAACTTCAAATTGAGTTCCAAAAGAAAAACCTGTTTTATTGGTTTTATAACCAAATTCTGTCGATCTATCAATTTCCAGTGCTTCAAAATTTATGTATATAGATTTATCAGTATTCTTGTAGTTAGGATTTTTAACAGAAAACTTACCTTTTAAAGTTTCTTCAGTGAAAGTAGCTCCTGCATTAAGTGCAATTCCTCTACCTAAAAAGTTATTTTCTTTAACACCAGCTGATATAGTTGCTCCATCA
>CACKXR010000011.1 GCA_902604175.1 uncultured Pelagibacteraceae bacterium | reverse complement strand
TAGATATTTGCCTACATGTTCTGAATATAGCATTGATGCTTTAAAAGAATTTGGTTTTGTCAAAGGACTTTTATTGAGTATTAGAAGAATATTGTCGTGTCATCCTATTAAATTTTTAGGTGGAAATGAAGGATTTGATCCAGTTAAAAAACAAAATAAAGATTAAAAATAATGGAAACAAGAAACATAATAGCAGCTATTTCTTTGTCAGCAGCAGTAATTATTCTTTACACTTTGTTTTTTGCTCCTCCACCGGTAACTAAAGAAAGTTTAGTTGAAAAAAATAAAACTGAGCAAAATTCTGATGCACCAAGTCTGGATCAAAAAGAAAATGTTACAGAAATTTCGAGGGAGCAGGCATTAAGTGATAGTGAAAGAATTCCATTTGAGAACCAAAGTGTTATTGGTTCAATATCATTGAGGGGAGCTGCAATAGATGATTTAACTTTTAAAGAATATAATATGGTTTTAGACAGTGATGAAAAAGTAAACTTACTAGCACCAAGAAATTCTAAAGAGGGATACCTGATAGAGAGTGGATTTATCACATCCGACAAAAATGTCAAAATACCAAATTCAAATTCTATCTGGTCAGTATCAGGTAATAATAAACTTACTGCACAATCTCCAGTAAAATTAACGTGGACTAATGATCAAGGAATAACCTTCGAGAAAGAAATATCAATTGATGATAAATTCTTATTTACGGTCAAACAAAGTGTAATTAATTCTACAAATAACAAATATGATTTTTATACATATGGCCAAATTATTAGAAATGAGGCTCCTGAGATAACGAATTTTTATATTCTTCATGAGGGTTTAGTTGCAACACTTGATGATGAACTTATTGAAGAAGATTACGATGACATTGAAGAAAAAAAATTCACAAGAACTGCTCAGAAAGGATGGCTTGGTATTGGAGACAAATATTGGATCACTTCATTAATTCCTCCAAAAGGAAAAGAATTTAAAACTACATTTGATTATAACAATAAATTTAGAGCAAACTTTGTATCTACAGAGCCACTTGAATTAAATAGTAATTCTTCAATAGAAGATAAAATGCAGATTATAGTAGCTGCTAAAAGAGTAGATGTTATTGATGGATATGCAAAGTCACTAAAAATAGATAAATTCGATCTAACAATAGATTGGGGTTTTTTATATTTTATCACCAAACCATTATTTTTTGGAATAGACTACTTTTTTAAACTGCTTGGTAATTACGGTTTAGCAATTATAGCAATTACTATTTGTATAAGATTAGCATTTTTCCCTTTAGCAAATTTCTCATTTAGAAGTATGGCAAAAATGAAGGCTTTAACTCCAGAAATGACAAGACTTAAAGAACTTCATAAAGATGACAAGATGAAGTTACAACAAGCAATGATGGCACTATATAAGAAAGAAAAAGTTAACCCTATGTCAGGGTGTTTGCCAATTTTAGTTCAAATCCCAGTTTTTTTTGCTTTATATAAAGTATTATTTGTGACTATCGAAATGAGACACATGCCATTCTATGGTTGGATACAAGATTTATCAGAAAGAGATCCAACATCAGTGTTTAACCTATTTGGTTTATTACCTTTTGACGTACCATCGTTTTTAGTAATAGGTGCATGGCCAATAGCAATGGGTATCAGCATGTGGGTACAGATGAAACTTAACCCAGCACCTACAGATCCAATGCAGGCAAAAATATTCATGTTCTTTCCACTTTTCTTAACAATAATATTAGCTCCTTTCCCAGCTGGATTAGTAATTTACTGGACAGTTAATAATATTTTGACAATGGCACAGCAGGTTTTCATCATGAAGCGTACTACTGTTAAAACCGCAACCTAATTATTTTTAAAATTAATAACAAATGAATTTAAAAAATATACTACCCAAAGATGGGCCGCCTTTAAGTGAAGTAAATAAATATATTGAAAAATATAAAAATGATTTAATTGTAATTAAGTATGGTGGAAATGTTTTAATTGATAGAGATGTATTTAACAACTTTATCGCAGATCTAAATATTTTAAATAAATTAGGGCTTTCTACAGTTGTTGTCCATGGTGGTGGACCAAGGATTAAAAGAGAATTAGAGAAGTCTAATATTCAATCAAAATTTATTAGAGGTTTGAGAGTTACTGATAAAAGTATAATAAATATTGTAGAGTCTGTTTTAATTGATTTTAACGAGGATATTGTTAAAAATTTAAGTAAAAAAGGCTCAGAAAGTGTTTCGATTCACACAAAAAATAATAACATAATAGATGTAATACCTGAAGCTAAAGAGCTGGGCTTTGTTGGTGTGCCAATTGGAATTAATAACAAAACAATATTAAATATTCTTAGTCAAAATAAAGTTCCAATAATTTCACCGTTGGGCTTAGACGAAAATAATCAAACCCATAATATTAATGGTGACACAGCTGCTATGGCCATTGCCAAATCCTTAAAAGCTAGGAGATTATTATTAATGACAAATGTTGATGGCGTACTTAATAAAGAAAAGGAACTAATAGAAGAAATATCTTCCTCAGAAATTTTAGAAATGATTAAAAATGAGACTATAACTGAAGGTATGATTCCTAAAATTAACGCGTGTTTAGATGCTGTAAATAATGGAGTAACTGCGGTTGGTATAATTAATGGCACAAAAAAACATTCATGTTTATGGGAAATATTCTCTGATAAAGGTGCGGGTACGTTAATTAGAAGATGATGCGATTAAAGAATATTAAAAATATACTTTTTGATTGTGATGGAGTTTTATATCAAGATCTTGAAGCAGTTTTTGGTCAGGTGAGTAAAAAAATGACAGAATACATATCTAAAAAATTAAATTTGGATTTAAAAGTGGCCAAAGAATTACAGAGAAGTTATTTTCATAAATATGACACTAGTCTTAATGGTTTAATGATTCATCATAATATCCCTCCAAGAGAATTTTTAGATTATGTCCACGATATTGATTTATCTTTCTTAGAGAAAGATAAAACTTTAAGAAAAGAGCTAGAAAACACAAATTTAAGAAAATTTGTTTTTACTAATGGAAGCAAAGAACATGTTAAAAACATAACCACATCACTTGGAATTGACGACCAATTTGAGAATGTTTTTGACATAGTAGACGCCAAATATAATCCTAAACCTGCAGCAAAAGCTTTTGATTTGATGTTAGAAAAATTCAAAATAGATCCAAAAGAAACACTTTATATTGAAGATATTGCAAAAAATTTATCCATTGGAAAAGAAAGAGGAACAATAACTGCATGGTTAATCAATGATGAATACTGGGGTAAAAAAGAGTCAGATAAAGAATACATTGACTATAAAATAAAAAATCTTTCTTTATTTTTAAAAGAAATAAGGTTATTAAAAAACACATAAAATTATGAGTATAGAAAATATTATTAATGAAGCATGGGAAAAAAGAGATCAAATAACCCCTAGTTCAGATGAGAATTTAAAGAATACGGTAAATCAAATTATTGAAGATTTAGATAGTGGTAAAGTTAGAGTTGCAGAAAAAATTAATGGTCAATGGATTACTCATCAATATCTTAAAAAAGCAATCATGTTAAGTTTTAGAATGTACCCAATGCAAAATTTAAATGGTCCGTATAGTAGTTGGTATGATAAAGCTCATCTCTTAAAAGGAAAAACAGCGGGATGGAGTAAAGAAGATCACGAAAATGCTGGTTTTAGAATGGTGCCAAATTCACCAGTAAGAAAAGGATCTTACGTTGGCAAAAATGCAGTATTGATGCCATGCTATGTTAATATTGGTGCATACATAGATGAAGGCACTATGATTGATACTTTTGCAAGAGCTGGTAGTTGTAGTCAAATTGGAAAAAATTGTCATATCTCAGCTGGTTCAGGTGTCGGAGGTGTGCTAGAGCCTGCTCAAGCATTACCCACAATAATTGAAGATAATGTTTTCCTTGGTGCTATGTCAGAGGTTGTTGAAGGTGTAATAGTAGGAGAGGGGTCTGTATTAAGTATGGGAATTTATATTGGTCAATCTACAAAAATAGTTAATAGAAAAACTGGTGAAATTACTTATGGAAAAATACCACCTTACTCAGTTGTTGTACCTGGTTCTATTCCTGATAAGAATAATCCCGCAGCACCATCACTTTATTGCGCAGTAATTATTAAACAAGTTGACGAAAAAACTAGATCAAAAACGTCAGTAAACGATCTTTTGAGAGAATAAATATGCAAAAAATCAACGAACTTCAATTAGCTAAAGAGCTAATTAGGTTTCCATCTGTAACTCCTGTTGATGCAGGAATAATGAATTTTTTAGAAAAAAAACTAAAACAACTTGGTTTTAAAACTAAAGTACTTGAATTTAGAGAAAAAAACAGCAAACCAGTAAAAAATCTTTATGCAAAGCTAGGTAATAAAAGTCCTAATTTTTGTTATGCAGGTCATTTGGATGTTGTACCTGCGGGAAATCTTAAGGACTGGACAGTTAATCCATTTAAACCCTCAATTAAAAAAGGACACTTAATTGGAAGAGGTGCAAATGATATGAAGAGTTCTATAGCAGCTTTTGTTTCGGCAATAAGCGATTTTATTGAAAATTACTCTGATTTTAATGGCTCAATTAGTCTTTTGATTACTGGGGACGAAGAAGGTGCTGCGATTAATGGGACCAAAAAGGTTGTGGAGTATTTAAAAAAAAGGAAAGAAAAAATCGACTTTTGTTTAGTAGGAGAGCCAACTAACCCAGTTAAATTGGGTGAAATGATTAAAATCGGACGAAGAGGAAGTATGAACGGTAGACTGACTGTCATTGGAGTGCAAGGTCACGTAGCTTATCCTCATAGAGCAAATAATCCTTCAACAACCCTTGTTCAAATTCTTAAAGGAATAAAAGATATCAAATTTGACAAAGGAACTAAAGATTTTCAACCAACTAACTTGGAAATAACGAAAATAAGTATCAATAATACAGCTGATAATATTATACCAGGTGTCGCAAAGGCTACATTTAATATAAGATTTAATAATAAACATTCCTCTTCTTCACTTAAAAGGAAGTTAAATAAAGTTATAAAAAAAATATCAGCTAAAAATAAATCTAAATATAAAATTGAATATAGTGTATCTGGAGAGGCTTTTTTATCAAATCCTAACAATACAACTTTTATGATACAAAATATAATTAAGAAAATTACAAAAATTAACCCTAAACTATCAACAACGGGAGGAACATCAGATGCAAGATTTATAAGAAAAATTGCACCTTGTTTAGAATTTGGGTTAGTTGGTAAAACGATGCATAAAGTAGATGAGGCTGTTTCTTTATCAGATCTAAAAAAATTGACTTTAATTTATTCAAATATATTGAAAAATTATTTTAAGTGAAAACAGGGTTAATTACATCAGATACATATCAAAATCATAATACTGGGGATGGGCATCCTGAAAAAATTGACAGAGTTACTGCTGTAATAGATAATTTTAAAAAATTAGACAATAAAAACCTAATTTGGAAAAAACCAAATAAATTTGAGAATTCTTTTTTAGTTAATACTCATACCTCAGGTTATATAAGCCAAGTAAATAGATCTTTTCCAAAGAAAGGATTTAATTATCTTGATGGAGATACTGTAGTTTCTCCAGGCAGCAAAGATGCTTCTAAGGATGCTGTAGGTTCAATTATTACTGCAATTGATGGTGTACAAAAAAAAGAATTTAAAAATGCATTTTGTGCAGTAAGACCTCCTGGACATCATGCAGAAAAAGAAAAAGCAATGGGTTTTTGTATTTTTAATAATGTTGCTGTGGGTGCAAATTACTTAATAGAAAAATATAAGTACAATAAAATAGCAATTATTGATTTTGATGTTCATCATGGAAACGGTACTCAAGATATTTTTTATGATAATAAAAAAGTTTTATTTATTTCAACCCATCAATACCCTTACTATCCAGGATCTGGTTCAGAAAAAGAAAAAGGTAATTTTAATAATATATTAAATATTCCTCTTGAGGCAGGAACTTCAGCAGAAAAATATCTAAACGCATATGAAAACGTTTTAAATAAATTAAAAGAGTTTAAACCTGAATTCTTGTTGTTTTCTGCGGGTTTTGACGCACACATTGATGATCCTTTGGCCCAACTACAGCTTGATTCTGAGGATTTTTATAAAATTACTAAGAGAACATTAGAAGTATCAAAATCATTTTGTAATGGGAATGTTGTATCAATACTTGAGGGTGGATATGATCTTAAAGCTTTGCAAGAAAGCACCAAAAGACATGTTGATGCTTTCATAGAATTTAATTGATAATTTAATATATTTATCTAAACACAATCTAAATGAAACTGTATAGAATCAAAAAGTCAGCTATAGATAAAAAAGGAAGAGGGCTTTATGCAACAACAGATATTAAAGCTGGAACAAAAGTAATTGATTACATCGGGAAATTAATTACAAAAAAACAAACTGAAGAATCTGATAAATACGATAATGGCAAACCAATTTATTTATTTACTATTAATAAAAGATACGATCTCGATGGAGATTTTCCATGGAATACTGCAGGGCTAATCAATCATTCATGTGATAACAATTGTGAATATGACGGTAAAGGGCTTAAAATTTGGGTTAAAGCAATAAAAGATATTAAAAAAGGTGAGGAGTTTACTTGTGATTACGGGTTTGGTTATGATGAAAATTATAAACAATTTCCGTGCAAATGCAAATCTAAAAACTGTTGTGGTTATATAGTAAGAGCTGAATCAAGATGGAGAATAAATAAAAAATTTTCAATGAGCAATAAGAAAATATTAATAAATAATTCTATATAAAAAAAGCCCTTCAGGTGGTGCAGGTGGTGCACACAGTACTCTTTTTTTTGATTTGAATACTTTTTCAAAGGTTTTTAAATCCCATCTGTTTTCACCTAAATATTTTAGACAACCTACCATAGATCTTACTTGCTGTTGTAAAAATGATTGTGAACTAAATTCAATTACAATTTTATTTTTTGATACTCTTATTTTAATTGATTTGATAGTTCTTATTGGACTTCTAGCATGACAACTTGATGACCTAAATGTTGAGTAGTCGTTCGTCCCTAATAATTTTTTTGCTCCTTTTTTCATTAAATCGATATCTAATATTCTTCTTACGTGCCACCCTCTTCCATTTTCAAGTACAGGAGTGCTTATTTGATTAAAAATTATATATCTATAAATTCTTTGTTTAGCAGAGAATCTTGAATGAAATTTTTCACTTCTTTTTTTAATTTTAGTAATTGCTATACCCTTATTATTAATAAAATAATTAATTGATTTTAAAAATTTTTCTAAGTCTAAAATTTTTTTTTGACAATCAAAGTGAGCTGACTGTGCACAAGCATGCACACCTGCATCTGTTCTTCCAGATCCATTGAGAATTATTTTTTCTTTTAAAAGTTTTGATAAATATCGTTGAATTAACCCTTGAATAGTAGAGCCTTTTTTTTGGATCTGCCAGCCTCTAAAACTTGTTCCAACATATTCTATAAGAACTTGATACCTCGCCATTTAAATCTGATGGCCTTTTCTAATTCGTGAACCAAGCATAAATTCACCAATATTTTGGGGCCTTTTTCCTTGCCTTTGTATCTCAGTCACCTTAATTGATTGCTTATCTCCACAAGCAATTTCTAAATAATCATTAAGAACCTCTCCCGGATTTCCAATCCCGTTGCTGATTTCGGCTTTTAAAATTTTATATCTCTCACCACTTAATATAAAAAAAGCACCTGGAACTGGATATAAACCATTTATTTTTCCTATAATATTTTCTGCATTAATCTTCCAATCAATTAAACCTTCTACTTTTTGTATTTTTGGTGCATAAGTTGCTTTAGAATGGTCTTGATCCTCAAAAATTACTTTGTCTTCAAGTATGTTATCGATGTTATCTAAAATTTTTTCTGCAGCAATAAAAGATAACTTTTCAGAAACTTCAGCAGAATTAAAATTATTCTCCATATTTATTTTATAGGTATTACAAACGGGTCCCGCGTCTAATTTTTCCTGTATTTTCATAATACTGATCCCAGTTTCTTTATCTAAATTCATTATAGCTCTTTGTATAGGTGCCGCTCCCCTCCATTTAGGTAGTATAGATGCATGTATGTTTATGAATCCTTTTTTTGTTAAACTTAAAAATTCCTTAGGAATAATTTGTCCATAGGCAACAACAATTGCAAGATCTGCATTTACTGATTTAAAATATTCGTATTCTTCTTTATTTCCTTTTAAAGCTGACGGGGTCCTGAACTCTAAATTTAAAGTTTCAGAAATTCCTTGGATAGCTGATTTGTTAATTTTTTGCCCACGATGTGATTTTTGAGGAGGCTGAGTATAAACACATGTTACTGGATACCCATTTTGATAAAGAGATTTCAAAATTGGTACAGCGAACATGGGCGTGCCCATAAAAATTATTTTCTTAGCCATTGATTAAACTTCAGCTATACTTGACTTTAATTTTGATAATTTTTTAATTATCATAGATCTTTTAAGTTTTGAGAGATAATCAATAAATAATATACCTTCTAAGTGATCCATTTCATGTTGAATACATGTAGCAAGTAAACCTTCCGCCTTTAGCAATTGTTTTTCTCCATTATAATCTAAATATTCTACTTCACATTTGCTTGGTCTATCTATATCTGCAAATTGGTTTGGAACCGAAAGACATCCTTCTTCATAAGTTGCTTTTAAAGAATCTTTATTTTTAATAATTGGATTAACAAAATATCTTGGCTCTTTTTTATTTTCATCTTTACTAATATCCATAACAATGATCCTTTGTGGTATTCCAACTTGTATTGCGGCAAGTCCAATTCCATTGGCAGCATACATAGTCTCTAACATATCTTTCATTAGTTTTTGCTCTTCTTTTCCAACTTTACTGACTGGTTTTGAAATTTGTCTGAGCAGTTTATTGGGTTCTGTAATTATAGTTCTTATAGCCATGTTTAAGTTTACTTTATTATAAATATTATACTTTTAAAGGTAGAACTTTTAACAAAAGTTTGTTCCTAATCAAATCAACATTTAGTTGATTGAGAGTATTGATAATAAAATAAACTGTGTCTTCATCAAGATTTTCTATTTTTTCTGGACCAATGACTTCAATTACTCTGAGCAAAGCAGCACCAATTTCATTGTTTTCAATCATTAACTGAATATCTGCAGGCATTTCTGACTGGTTAATCTCGTATAAGTTATCATATTTTTTTGAAATTTTGACTCCATCAGATTTTAAGGCTTCTAAGAAAATAATATCTTTTTTTGATAAAAAATATTTTTTATCTTTTTTGATTTTCTTTAAAAATTTTTCAAGATCTTGTTCAATCTGAGATTTCGCATAGTCTCCATTAAAATAATTTACTAATTTAGATTGATGCAAAACTTTATTATTAAATTTAATTTTTTTTTCTTTTACTTTCTCAGTTTTTGAATATCTATTGTAAAAGGTTGTATAATTTGAAGGTACTTCATCTTTTGAAATTGAATTTAAAAATCGTTTTAATTCTTCATCAAAAGCATTACCAATTTCATCCTTATTAAATGCATCTTTTAATTTTTTGATTAACTCTAACTTTAGATTTGGCTCCTCTGCTAAAAGTGTTCTTTGGTATAGGAGTGCTCTGCCTTCTATTGGTGACAAAGATTTATAGGCTTCCTGAGCATTTAAAAACTGACTAATATTGAATTGAAATTTTTTGTAAAACTCAAATAAATCTTTTTCTGAATAGTTTTTATCATGAACCGCTGTTTCAATCGTAGAAATTTTATCTATATCTGAAATTTCTATATCTTGAATATTAAAAAGAAGATTAGATGCAGATAAATATTGCCAAATAAATTTTGGAGTATCTGTATTTGGTTCAAAAGAGAATTCTGGATTAGTTCTATGTGCTAAGTGAAAATCTAAAATAGATTTTTCAGAAATTGCTTTATCTGCCTCCTCTATGTATCCAAATAAATAGCTTATTTTATTTTCATAATAATCATCTTGAAAGCCAAGTTCTTTTTTCAAATCTAAAATTAACTGAGCCTCTTCATTTTTACCATAATTGATTAAACAATATAAATTAAATTTTGACAAATAATCATCCTCTATTGGTGTGTTAATATTGGAAAATATTTCACACGATTTTTTTATATTTGATTCGGATAAGTATGTGTCTACTAAAAATCTAGTTAACTCAGGGTGTAAGTTTACAGTCTGATTTTTTATCAAGTATTCTTCAATCAGATCTAGATTGGAGTTTTTAATTAACCAATCAGATTTAAATTTCAAAAATTCCTGTTCAGATATATTTTGGCTTGGATAGTATGCATTAGTTAGCAAGGAAATGTTCATAATTTCCGAGGCATCTTGTGAAAGGGTATATTTATTTATGTTTTCAAAAAGATTTCTTAAATTAGAACCATCTGAATTTGACCACATATCAATACTTAGCCCATATTCTGATGGATCATATAATCCTACAATTTTAATTTCTTTCGACACAACATCTTGATCTAGTTTAATTGGATCAATTTTCTTATTTGACTGCATGTCATAAATGCTGTTTGCAGTGCTGATGTTTAGATCTTGACCAGAAATATTGGTTTCCGCAACAACATCTGCTTCTTTTTTTTCTAAATTCCAGATATCAACAGGTTTATCATCTGCGAAAGTATTTATTCCAGAGAATAAATAAAATATTAAAATTGAAAAATATTTTTTATTTAACAATTTTAAAATTTTCATTTGGAATAATTTTTTCTATTTCTTTTTTGGGAGCAGGGAAATCTAATGAGTTTATAAAATATACAATTCCTAAAACAACAACCAATCCAAGTGTTAATTTAATTACTATTCCGGTAATACTAGATTTGCCTGAACTTGTGTTTTTAGTAAATTGCATATAACTTTAGATAATTTCAAATTAAGACATATTTGTGTTTTTTCAATAAAGAAACTTATGAAATCAAAAGAAAATCTAGTATTTTTAGGAATGATGGGATCTGGTAAAAGCTCTATAGGCTTGCTTGTCGCAAAAAAACTTAAATTAAATTTTATTGATATCGATAATGAGATTGAAAAAAAATTAGGGAAAACGATAGGGAAAATTTTTGAAAAAGAAGGTGAAGATTTTTTTAGAAAAGTTGAAGAAAAACTAACACTAAAAAATTTAAAACTACACACCTCTGTAATTTCTCTTGGTGGTGGAGCTTTTATAAATGAGAATATCAGAAAAGAGGTTTTAAAAAATCATTTATCGTTTTGGCTAAATTGGAGTAATAATATTTTGTTAAAAAGAATAAAAAACAGTAGAAAAAGACCACTTGTAATAAATTCATCAGATGATCAGATAATTAATTTAATTCAAGAACGATCCAAAATTTATGCAAAAGCTTTGTTTGAAATTAAATGTGATAATTTGTCTAAAAATGAAGTAGTTAATAAAATAATTGAGATTTATGAGTCAAATTAAATTAAATATAATTACAAAAACCCAGAAATATCCAATTTTTATTGGTAAAGGATTGTGCACAAAAATTTCTCAAATTGCAAAATCTAACTCGATTGATTTTAATAAATGTCTCTTAATTATAGATAGCAATGTTCCCAAAATATTCATTTCTCCTATAAAAAAATTTTTAAAAAATAAAATTAGTTATACCTATTACTTCAAGGCCAATGAATTAAATAAAAATATGAATAGTATAAATAAGATTTTAGAAATTTTATTAAACAAAAATTTTTCTAGAGATGACTGCTTAATATCTATTGGTGGAGGAATTACTGGAGATATAAGTGGTTTTGCTGCAAGTCTTTTTAAAAGGGGGCTTAAGTTTATAAACATACCAACTACTCTTTTATCTCAAGTTGATTCATCAATTGGTGGCAAGACAGGTATAAATACAGGATATGGAAAAAATCTAATTGGAAGTTTTTATCAGCCTAATCTTGTCATTTCAGATACCCAATTTTTAAAAACATTGCCTGAAAGAGAAATAATTTGTGGATATGGAGAAATTTTAAAACATTCAATTATTAGAAACAAAAAATTTTTTGATTTTTTAAATATCCATAAAAATAAAATTTTAAAACTAAGTTCTCCATATATTGAAAAAGCGATTTATGAAAGTTGCAGGATTAAAAAAGGTGTAGTTGAAAAAGACGAAAAAGAGAAAGGTTTAAGAAAAATTTTAAATTTTGGTCATTCGTTCGCTCATGCTTATGAAGCAACCTTGGGATATAGTAAAAAGTTAAATCATGGTGAAGCAGTAATACTAGGAATGAAAACTGCATTAAATTTAAGTGTAAAGGAAAACTTAATGAATAAAAGTGAGTATCATTCAATTATAGATCATATAGAAGATTCTAATTTACCCTCATCTGTAAGTAAATTTTTTAGTACAAAAGATATTCATAATATTTTAAAATTTATGGGAAAAGACAAAAAAAATAGATCAAATAAAATTAATCTGGTATTATTAAAAAAAATTGGAACTCCAATTATTAATAAAGAATTCTCTAAAGAAAAATTAGTCAAATTTTTAAAAAAATTTTTAAGAGATTAAGATTTGTAGTGAGTGAATATTCTCCTTCATTTCTTTATCAAGAATTTTATAAATTTTCCTATTGCTTTCTATCTTATTTAAAGTCTTAAGTTCATTTGAAGTTATACTTATTTTCAAATGAAATTTATCTTTTTGATTGCCTTTATGATTTTTATGAACAAAAGATTTATCAGTAATTTTAATCTTTTCTATATTAATATGATCATTCAATTTTTTTTTTACAATTGCAATTAAGTCGTTTATATCCATAAGTATATTTAATATATATCATGAAAAATATTTGTGACTGGAATAATTGTAACAAAATGGGTGAATATAAAGCACCAGTTGAAAAAGATAATAGTAAAAAATTTAGAATGCTATGTCTTGAGCATGTAAAGGAATTCAATAAAAATTGGAATTACTTTTCTGGGATGAATGATGACCAAGTAATAAGTTTTTTGAAATCTGACATGATATGGCATAAACCTACTCAAAGTTTTAGCTCTTCAGACAATTTTTTTAAAGTTCTTTGGAACACAACATTAAAAGATGAATTAGATAAAGATAAAATAAATGGAGATTATGATCATATGCGTCAATTTAAATTTGATCATAAAGATATCAAAGCATTTGGTATTCTTGGTATTTCTGTCGGTCTAAAGTGGAAGAAAATACAGGAAAAATTCAAAGTGCTTGTGAAAAAATTCCACCCTGATATGAATTCTGGAAATATAAAATATGAAGAAAAACTTAAATTAATAACGCTAGCATATACACAGCTTAAAAATACTTATAGAGACAAAATTGACACCAAATCTTAACATCAAACCAGATATAAAAATTTCTTTGAAACAGACATTTGGAATAGACTCTGAGATGGAAGTAGATGCATTTTCAGAAAAAAACGAGTACGTCCCTGAAATTGATAAAAGTTATAAATTTGATAGAGATACTACCTTAGCAATTATTTCTGGTTTTTCATATAATAAAAGAGTTTTAGTTCAAGGTTATCACGGAACGGGAAAATCTACTCATATTGAGCAAATAGCTGCCAGACTTAATTGGCCATGTATTCGTGTAAACTTAGATAGTCATATTAGTCGAATAGATCTGATAGGAAAAGATGCAATTATTTTAGAAGATGGCAAACAAGTCACTAAATTTAATGAAGGAATTCTGCCATGGTCTATTCAAAATCCTGTTGCTCTTGTATTTGATGAGTATGATGCTGGAAGGCCTGATGTCATGTTTGTTATCCAAAGAGTTTTAGAGGCTGAAGGGAATTTTACATTACTAGACAAAAATAAAGTTATAAAACAGAATAAATTTTTTAGATTATTCGCAACTTCAAATACTGTGGGTTTAGGAGATACTAGTGGTCTATACCATGGTACTCAGCAAATAAACCAGGGTCAAATGGACAGGTGGAATATAGTAACTACACTAAATTATCTAAGTCTTGACAGAGAAATGGAAATTGTAGTAGCAAAAAACAAAAATTTAAATAATTCAAAAGGTAAAGAAGTTGTTTCGAATATGATCAAAGTAGCCTCTTTGACACGTAAAGGTTTTATTGCAGGCGATATTTCAACAGTAATGAGTCCAAGAACTGTTATGCACTGGGCAGAAAATTCAGAAATTTTCAAAGATATTGGTTATGCTTTCAGAGTAACTTTTTTAAATAAATGTGACGATATAGAAAAAAATACTATCGCTGAGTATTATCAAAGATGTTTTGGTGAAGAATTGCCTGAGTCGTTGATAAATATTCAAATATAAATGAGCAGTAGAAAGAGCGATTTAAAAGAAAAATTTAGGATTGCATTAACTTCGACTGCAAAAGTCATTTCTGATGATTTAAATTTAATTAAAAAAGATACAGAAAAAAATAATTATAAAGATGTAAGTCCTATAGAAATTGATAAAATAAATAATTTTAGCGATTTTATCAGATTACGCGCTGAAACAGACTCTTCAGCTTTAAAAAAGAAATTTTCTAATGACGAAATTTATAGAAAAAATTTACCTGGAAATAATTCCTCTAAATCTCTTTATTATATTGCAGAGAAAATAAGATATGAAGCCTTAGGTGGTCAAATGTTAAAAGGAATTGAAAAAAATTTTCATGAAAATTATTCTCAGATAATTAGTCAAAAACGAAGAGATCAATTAAAAACTAAAGAAGATGTTACTGTTACTGAAGCATTTGAACTCTATATGCTTAAAAATTTTCATAAAGTAAAACTCAATCCATTGACATCCAAAATGTTAGATTTTTGGAAAAAAGACTTTGAAAAATCTATCGATAAACACAAAGAATTTCTATTAGATAACCTTGAAGATCAACAGACTTACAGTTCTTGTCTCTCTCAAATTTTAGAGGGAATGGATATTTTTCAAAGTGAGGAGGATCAGAATAAGGAGGAAAATCGAGACCAAGGGGAAGACAATCCCTCAAACGATGATCAAAGTAATGAGAAAGAGGATAGTAAAGATGAAAATGAAGATCAAGAAACCCAAGGTACTCTAGATGCAGATTATGACATTGATGAATTTAATTTGGACGAACAACTTTCTGATAAAGAGTCAGAAGAACAAAATGTAGAACAAGTTCTTAAAAAGAATATCGACAATCTAAATCTTGATTATAAAATTTTTACTTCCCAGTTTGATGAAATTGTTAAGGCAGAAAACTTAGAAAATTCAGATGAGGCAACTAAATTAAGAAAGAGTTTAGACCAGCAATTATTAGGTTTTCAAGATGTTATTACTAAACTGGCTAATAAGCTGCAAAGACAACTGCTTGCGAAACAAAATAGGTCTTGGGAATTTGATTTAGAGGAAGGATTACTTGATAGCTCAAAACTGCCAAGAATAATAATGGATCCATACAACTCTTTATCATTTAAAAAAGAAAAAGATCTAGACTTCAAAGATACTGTTGTCACTTTGTTGATAGATAATTCAGGTTCAATGAGAGGAAGACCTATTACTATAGCAGCAATTTGTGCTGATATATTATCTCGAACCCTTGAGAGATGTTCGGTTAAAGTTGAAATTTTGGGCTTTACAACCAAAAACTGGAAAGGTGGGCAGTCAAGAGAAACATGGGCTAAAAATTCAAAACCAAAAACTCCTGGAAGGTTAAATGATTTAAGGCATATAATTTATAAAGGTGCAGATACTCCTTGGAGACAAACAAAAAATAATTTAGGGCTAATGCTTAAAGAAGGTCTGCTAAAAGAAAATATTGATGGAGAGGCAATATCATGGGCATATAGTAGAATAAAAAAGAGGAGAGAGGAAAGAAAAATTTTAATGGTTATTTCGGATGGAGCTCCAGTCGATGACTCTACCTTGTCTGTTAACTCAGGGGATTTCTTAGAAAAACATCTAAAAAAAATTGTTAAATTTATAGAAAATAAATCTGATATTGAGATATTAGCAATAGGAATTGGCCATGACGTGTCTAGATATTATGATAAAGCAATTAAAATTACTGACGTCAACGAACTGGGTGATGTGATGATCTCAGAACTAAGTTCTCTTTTTGACACAAAAAAAAAATACCACTAAATATTAAATAAATCAATATTTCGCCAATTGATTAGGACTTCTGCTCCATTTCTTGTTTTAGAATTTCTAAAATTTAAAGAAGCAAAATTTTTTTCTAATAATGTTTTGCCTATGAATAATCCAAGTCCTAAACCTGTTTTTGATTTTTCTTGGGGATTGCTAGATTTTAAATAAGGTTCACCAATTTTAGATAAAATATCTCTAGGGTAACCATTGCCATCATCTTCTATTGTTATTTCTGTGGTTTCGCTGTCGCTTTTCAAATTTATAAAAATTTTATCTCTAGAAAATTTGTTAGCATTTCCAATAAAATTTCTTAATCCATAAACAATTTCAATAGATTTTGATATTTTCTTTGGATTGGAGTCTTGATCAAAATTAAAAACAAAATTTTTATTACTTATTTCTTTAAAAGATGAAATTATTTCGAACAAATATTCTCTTACTGTCAGGTCTTTATCTATAAATTCATCTTCCTCAACTGGGTTTAAACTTAAACGTTTTAAAATCTCATTGCATCTTTCTACCTGGCTGTTTAATAGTTCCATGTCCTTGTTAAATTCTTTTTTATTTTTTAATTGTTTAGATAGATCCTGGGTAATTATTTTGATTGTTGAGAGAGGTGTGCCTAAAGAATGTGCTGCTGCTGCTGCTTGACCACCTAGTGATAATAACTCGTGTTCTTTTGCCATTACTTCCTCCATTTTTGATAAGGCATCTTTCCTTAAACGTGATTGTGATCCAAAAGTCATCGCAAAATAATTAAGAAAAACTAAAGCAATAATTAGTGCTATTGGTATAGAAAAGTAATAATAAGGACTTACGTGAAAATGATCACTTAAAGGCGAAGGTAAATCTTCAGAGTAAAAAGTAAGAATTATTATTGAAAGACCAGTCAAACAAACTAGTAGTGTGTTGGTTTTAAAACTTAAATTTGACGAAGAAAATACACTTGGAATTAATAGAAATATTACAAATGGGTTAACAATTCCTCCTGTCAAATACAATAAAACGCTTAGTTGAATTATATCAATAAATAAGAAAATAAATGCTGACCTGTCCGACAATTGAGTCTTTTTATAAACATACATTAAATAAAAATTACTCAAGACACCTAGAAGAATTATTAAATTAGATAATATAAATTCAAATTTAAAACTTAAAATTAAATATACAAAATTTACAGCAACTAATTGACCAATAATACCAATCCATCTTAGATTGATATAAGTTGATTTTTTAAAAGAGTATTGTTTTGAAGTTTCAAAAAACTTCATTTTTAAATATCAAGGTTCTGAACATTAATTGCATTAGAAACAATAAAATCCTTTCTAAGTGCAACATCATTACCCATGAGCGTATGTATTAAACTTTGGTCTTTTTTAAAATCTTTTGAATATTGTACCTGAAGTAAATTTCTAGTTTTTGGATCAAGTGTAGTACTCCATAATTCTTCAGGATTCATTTCTCCTAAACCTTTAAATCTTTGGATATTCATTTTAGACTTTTCTAAGTCTAAAGCTTTTGAAAATTCTTTTGTTCCTTTTTTTATTTTCTTAATTTCTTTATTGTTATTTAAAATATAATCTTCTAATTCTTTTTCATCTTTTATATAAATACCTTTAGTTCCTTTATTTATTTTAAATAAAGGTGGTTGAGCTAAATATATATGCCCATTTTCAATTAATTTATTAAATGGTTCGTTATTAAAAAAAGTTAATAATAATGCCCTGATATGTGAACCATCAACATCTGCATCTGTCATAATTATTATTTTACCGTATCTTAAATCTTTTAAATCTATCTCTTCTGCTTTAGGATCTAAGCCCAATGCATTGATTAATGTCACTATCTCATTCGAAGATATCATTTTTGACAAAGCCTTAGTCCTTTTATCTGATCCATTTCCATTACCATTTTTTATAACTGTCAAATCCTCAACATAAGTATTCAAAATCTTTCCTCTAAGAGGTAAGACAGCTTGATTTGACCTATTTCTTCCTTGCTTTGCTGAACCACCTGCCGAATCTCCCTCAACAATAAACAATTCTGTCCCGTCTTGTTTTCCTATCTGGCAATCTGCTAATTTTCCAGGAAGTCCGCTCAATTCAAGAGCTCCTTTTCTTCTAACGTTTTCTCTTGCTTTTCTGGCTACATCTCTTGCCATAGCTGCTTGAATAATTTTAGCTAGAATTATTTTTGTAATAGTTGGATTTTGATCAAACCATGTTGATAATTTTTCATTTACTACTGTCTCTACAATCATTCTCACTTCAGATGATACTAATTTATCTTTAGTTTGAGATGAGAATTTTGGATCAGGAATTTTAGTTGATAAAACACATGTTAAGCCTTCTTTTATATCATCTCCAGAAATAGCTAATTTATTCTTCTTTAACAAATTGTGTTCGTTAGCATATTTATTTACAACTCGAGTTAATGCACTTCTAAATCCTAATAAATGTGTTCCACCATCTTTTTGATAAATATTATTTGTATATGGAAAAATTTCTTCACCATAACCTGCATTCCATTTTAGGGAACACTCTATTTCTATATTATTCTTTTTTCCTTCTATATAAATTGGTTTTCTAAATAAATCATTTCCATTTTTATTTTGCAACTTTTCTCTTTTTTCGTCTAAAAAATCGACAAACTCTATTACACCTCCATCAAACTTAAATTCTGATACTTTTTCTTTTTTTAAGCTGCTGTCAGTAAAAATTATTTTAATTCCTTTATTTAGAAAAGCTAACTCTCTCATTCTTTTGATCAAAATATTAGAACTAAATTTAATTGAAGAAAAAATTTCTTTAGATGGTAAAAATGTAATCTTAGTACCTGATTGTTTAGATTTTCCAATTTCTTTTAATGGTGATCTTGCATTACCATTTATAAATTCTATAAAATATTTTTTGCCATCTCTATTAATCTCCAACTCCAATTTTTCTGACAAAGCATTTACAACTGAAACACCTACTCCATGTAGTCCTCCTGACACTTTATACGAGTCATGATCAAATTTTCCTCCTGCATGAAGCTGAGTCATAATAACTTCGGCTGCAGATTTTTTTTCAGTTTTGTGAATGTCTACAGGTATTCCTCTACCATCATCACTAACAGTAATCGTTCCATCAGAATTAATTCTAATGCTTATGTTTTTACAATGACCAGCTAAAGCTTCATCGATAGAATTATCTACAACCTCATAAACCATGTGGTGCAGACCAGTTCCGTCGTCAGTATCTCCAATATACATGCCAGGTCTTTTTCTTACAGCATCTAGACCTTTTAAAACTTTAATGGAGTCAGCAAGATATTTATTTTTGTTCATTTTTTTTAAATATGAAAAAATAAATTATAACATCATTTGAAAAAAAAATGTTTATTATTAATGTTTTAGTGATTTTTTTATTACAAATTATGTAAGAAAATCAGTAATTTATTTTGAGAAAAAAAAAATATGCATATTTTTAAATCATTTAACGTTTAGTTCGTTTTTTGGATAAATAATTGCGAGTTTGATACTTTTATTACTTTTGATTTTCTTTTAATTTCATTTAAATATTTATTAATTGCATGGCATGGATTGTCTTCGATTTTATCAAAAAATTCGCCAATATAATCGTCAAAAATTATAACTCCATTTGGGTTCAGTACAGACCATGAATTAACGAAATCTTTTAGCACTTGTGGTGCTTTATGATAACCATCAATATAAATAACATCAAAATAGTTTTGATTAATTTTAAAAAAATCATCACTTGTCAACTTTAGTTTAATAAAATTATTAAATTCTGACATATTCAAATCAAAATTGTTTTCAACTTTAGAAAATTTTAGATCTTTTTTATACTCATGTGTTCCAACCCAATTATCAATACAGTAAATTGTAGAGTCTGGAAAATTTTTAGCTACAAACATCGCTGAATTTCCTTCAAAGCTACCTATTTCTAAATATTTACAAGATTTAAATTTGTTTATTATTTTTAAAAAATTATATGCATGGCTTGAAAAATAATCGTATGTTATATTTTTTTTTTTTAAAAAATCCATATGTTCTTTTTTTTTTAGCTTAATTTTATTTTTTAAAAAAATATTTTTAAATTTCGTAATTATAAAACTAAGATAAATATATTTATTAGCATTTGAATAATATAGAAATAATAGTTTTTTCAGGATGTTCATAAATCAGTATAATTCTAATCAGAATAGAATAAGATTTAAGATTACGATAGAATTAATTCTTGCCATACTTTTCATCAACTATCCCAATTGTGCTGTTAACAAATGTACAAATATTTTTCAAAATTTTTTAATCTTTATTTTTTTAGATATTTTTACTTACTATTATTAAACAATTGTTTGCTATATTATTATCATGATAAATATCTACTACAGAATAATTATAATTTGTTTCTTTAAAATATTTAATAAACTTCTCTTTGTCTTTAAAATAGATATCCTCAATTATATAAATTCCATCATCACTAAGAAATTTTATTGAATTTTCAAAAAAACAGATATTTGCAGAATATTCATGCAAGCCATCTTCAACTATAATATCAAAATTATCTTCTCCAATTTGTTGAAATAATAATTTTATTGTAGCTGGATCTCTTTGATCTACAAAAAAAGTTTTTATTCTGTTTTCGTTTTTCAATATATTTCTATCTATATCTGCACCGTAAATATTTGCATTTTCAAAGTAATCTCTCCATGCTCTTAATGAAGCGAGTGGAACTCCTTCTTTACCCATATTACTTGCTATGTTAAGATTATTGGTACCTAAGCCAATCTCTAATAAATTTCTTATTTTTTTTCTTCTATTAAAAAAAATTTCAGAATAATATTTACTATAATTATGATGATTATTTTTTCCACCTTTATCACTTCCATATTGATTCATTAATTCAGTCAATTTGGAGTTTGTAGATGAATTTACATTATAATTTAAACTTGTTAATTTATTTTTTGAAAAAAACTTAAGTTTATATTTTATTTTTCTGATTGTTTCTCTTATAAATTTCATAGACTAACTTCATTATTAGCTTTGATTAAAAAAATTATAACATTTTTTATAAAAAAAAGTTTGTTTATCATTACTAAATTATCTTAAAAATTTGTTAATATCTTTACTAAATCTTATTTAATGGCGGAGAGAATGGGATTCGAACCCATGATAGAGTTTCCCCTATACACGCTTTCCAAGCGTGCTGATTAAACCACTCTCACATCTCTCCATAATCTATTAAGGATTTATATTTAACTAAGTTGTCTAAAATATACCTTGGTAAATATTCATTTTTCATTGGTAGTTTTTGTAGATTAATCTTTTGTTTTTTTTCTAATGGCTGTAAATTCTTTATACAGTTCTCAATATAATCATAATTATTAATTGATAAATTATTCATTTCGGTGTGTGAAAAGCTTTCTAATTTTCGTCTAATAAAATTAATATCACCTAACCAAGAAAAATGCCAACCACCATTCTCTACTACCTTGAAACTGTCTTCATATGTGTTCGAAAAATATTTTTTATCAATTCTATAAAAATCATATTTCTTATGTGTTTTTAAATTTCTTATCTTCTGGGGAGTTGTAAGGTTCATTTTTTTTATACATTTTGTTCCATGCCAACTAGGTTTAATTTCTCCATAATTTAATTTATACAGAAATAATCTCTGTTGAAATACGATAAGTTTTTCAGGATAATTTGAAAAATTAATGTTTTCTAGATTGGGTATTTCATCTAAATCTGAAATCATGATAAAATCTTCTAAATTTGCACCCTCTAATAACCTTAATATATAATTTCTTTGATAACTTTCATTTTCCCAGGCAGTGCCATTATTTGGAAATTTATTAATAATACCGTAAATAATTTTATTTTTAAATTTTGGATAGTTTTCTACATTAAAAGATAGTTTTTTTTTTAATCCTGTAAATGTTTCTGAACTTTCAATAATTACAAAATGGTCAACATAATCATTAAGTATGTTTAGTCTAATTTCTAATAAATCGGTCTCATTATTAAAAATGAAACAATCGTAAATCTTATTTTTCATATTACCAGTGAATTAGTTTTTAAAGTTTCATAAATCTAAATTTCTACTCGAAAACTTGCTTTTTTAACAAATAAATAATTGATACAGGCTCTCAATCTAATAAAATTTAATACCATTTTCTTTCTTTTAAATATAAAAATATTAATTAAAGTTTTTAAAAAGTATTTAATTATATTTTTAATGTAAAAAATAACAAATTTTGAATTCGATCCATGTTTTTGCATAAAATATAATGAGGACCAACAATAATGCCAATTTCTAGATTTTTCTGCTTTATCTTTGTTTTTTTTTTTATGTGAACCAAAACCTACATGATTAACGACTGATCTGGGCGTTTTAATAATTTGAAATTTTTTTTTTCTCAATCTCAGACATAAATCTATATCCTCGAGATATGTGTATATATTTTCGTCCCAACCTTTTAATTTTTTAATAACCTTTTTTCTCAATAGCATTGCAGTCGCATTAACCGCCTCAACGCAAATATCGCCAGAGGGAATTTTGTCAACTTTATATTTTTGCTTTTTATTAATTAGTTTTCCTTTTTTATCTAACTTTAAAACAAGATGGTCATATATATTATATTTATTTTTATCAAATAATAGTGGTGAGACTATTCCAACGTTTGAATATTTTTTTTGTACCTTTAGAAGATTTAGAATTGACTCTTTTTTAAACTTGACATCCGGTTGTGTTATTAAAATATTTTCATTTTTTGATTTTTTAACGCCAAAATTGAAGGATTTTGGAAGTCCAACATCACCTATTTTGTAGTGTTTAATGTTTAATTTTAGTGATTTAATAATTTTTTCTAGCTCTATATCATTTCCGTTATCAACTATAATTATTTCAGACTCTTTGGGTAATGATTTTAAACATCTAATTATTATTTTACCTGGATAAAATGTTGGTATAATTATTGATACATTTGATAGTAGTCTCATTTAATTATCTTTATTAATTTTAAGTACACCTATAAAAGCTTCCTGAGGAATTTCAACTCTACCAAATTGTTTTGACCTGGCTTTTCCTTTTTTTTGTTTTTCTAAAAGTTTTCTTTTTCTATCTGTTGCTCCACCCCCATGGATTTTTGTTAATACATCTTTTTTAAATCCTTTAATGGTCTCTCTTGCAACAATCTTACCACCAATTGCAGCCTGTACCGGGATCATGAAGTTATGTCTAGGTATTAAATCTTTTAATTTTTCACAAACTTCTTTTCCAGTTTTTTGTGCAAAATCTCTATGTATCATCATTGCTAAAGCATCAACAGGCTCAGCATTTACTAAAATACTTAATTTGACTAAATCTCCTTCTCGATGTTCTATTATTTCATAATCAAAACTTGCATAACCACTCGTCATTGATTTAAGACGATCATTAAAATCGAAGACTACTTCATTAAGAGGAAGTTCATAACTAACAACCGCTCTGTTTCCTGAATAACTTAAATTAGTTTGAATCCCCCTTTTATCTTGGCACATTTTAATTATTGATCCTAAATACTGATCTGGAGTTATAATGGTTGTTTTAATCCATGGTTCCTCGATCATTTTTATTAATGTTGGATCTGGTAAACTGGAAGGGTTTTGTAAGTCAATTATTGATCCTTTATTTAAATGGACTTTGTAAACAACTCCAGGTGTAGTGGTTAGTAAGTTTACATCAAACTCTCGTTCAAGTCTTTCTGTTACAATTTCAAGATGTAACAAGCCCAAAAATCCACACCTAAATCCTAACCCCAAAGCTGAGGATGACTCAGGTTCAAATGAAAAACTTGCATCATTTAATTGAAGTTTAGCTAATCCGTCTTTTAATTTTTGATATTCTGAACTATCAACTGGAAACAATCCACAAAATACTACTGGTTTACTTGGCTTAAATCCTGGTAGTGCATCTTTTAATTGTTTCGTTGTATCACAAATAGTATCACCAACTTTTGTTTCTGATAGAACTTTAATTCCTGTAGTTATAAATCCTATCTCACCTGCCTTTAACTCATTTATGTTTATAGGTTTAGGAGTAAAAACACCTACTTTTTCAACAATATATTCTCTATTGGTTGACATCATCTTAATTTTCATATTTTTTGATAATTTTCCATCAATTACTCTAACTAAAATTACAACACCTAAGTAAGTGTCATACCAACTATCAACAAGCAAACATTTTAACTCTGATGCAATCTCTCCTTTGGGGGCAGGCAAGATATTTATTATTTGCTCTAAAATATCTTCAATACCCTCTCCTGTTTTACCTGAACATGGAATTGCATTTTTTGTATCAATGCCAATCACATCTTCAATTTGTTTTTTTGTTTTTTCTAAATCTGATGCAGGCAAATCAACTTTATTTAATACAGGAACAATTTCGTGATTAGTATCCAAAGCCTGATAAACATTTGCTAAAGTTTGTGCCTCAACACCTTGGGTGCTATCAACAATAAGAATTGAACCCTCACATGCATAAAGAGACCTACTTACCTCATAGCTAAAATCTACGTGACCAGGGGTATCGATGATATTTA
>CACKXR010000010.1:12500-30153 GCA_902604175.1 uncultured Pelagibacteraceae bacterium | reverse complement strand
TAACGCTAAAGCTCAGTTAAAATCAAAGACTTCTGAAGAAATTTCAAAAGCTACAGGTGGTCTTGGTATACCTGGTTTTAAATGGCCTTTATAATTCATGCAAAACATTAATGAAATAGAAGAGCTGGTTAAACTGATATCTAAACTACCAGGCTTAGGTCCCAAATCAGCAAAGCGAATTGTATTAAAATTAATAAATAATCGTGATGAACTTGTTAAGCCCTTGGCAAAGTCACTAGCCGATGTTTACAAAAATATTGTTCGTTGTAAGATTTGTGGGACTTTAAGATCAAATTCAATCGAATGTAATTTTGACAACTGTAAGATTGTTGATAAAAAATATAATAAGATATGTGTTGTTGAGAATATATCTGATCAATGGAGCATAGAGAGTTATAATATATTCAGTGGTTATTTTCATATTTTAGGTGGTACAATTTCATCAGTTGGTCAAAAAAAAGAGGACTTGCTAATTAGTTCTTTAGTAGAAAGAGTAAAAAAAGATAATATTGATGAAGTAATTTTAGCTACTAGTGCAACGGTTGAGGGTCAGACAACCGCATATTATATACAGGACAGTCTAAAAGGTATTGATGTTAAAGTAACAAAGTTGGCTCAGGGTCTACCTGTTGGTGGCGAAATAGAAAGTTTGGATGATGGAACCTTATTTTCAGCTTTTAAAAACCGTTCAAATTTAATTTCTAATTCAGATTAGACTTTTTTTCTAATCTATTAATATGTAATAATGGTTCAGTATATCCAGATGGCTGCTGCTTGCCTTTGAATATTAAGTCACATGCAGTTTTGAAAGCTATTGAGTTTTCGAAGTCATCACTCATTTTAATATATTTAGAGTCATTCTTATTTTGATTATCAACAATTTTTGCCATTTCTTTCATAATTTCTGTTACTTGAATTTCTGTAGTAATTCCATGATGTATCCAGTTTGCAATATGTTGCGAGGAAATTCTTAAAGTTGCTCTATCTTCCATTAGACCTACATTGTTAATATCTGGAACTTTAGAACAACCTATACCTTGGTCAACCCATCTCACCACATATCCAAGTAATGTTTGGGCTGAATTACTTATTTCATTATTTATTTCTTCAACAGACCAATTAGTTCTATCTGCTACTGGTATTGTTAGAAGATCATCAAGTTTTGCTTGACTTCTATTTAAAATTTTTTTCTGTTCATCAAAAATATTTATTTCATGATAATGTAGGGCATGAAGAGCAGCAGCAGTTGGAGATGGCACCCAAGCACAATTTGCACCAGCTTTTAAATGACCTGTTTTTTGTTCCATCATATCTTTCATTTTATCAGGCATAGCCCACATACCTTTACCAATTTGAGCTTTACCAGAAAAACCACATTTTAATCCAATATCAACATTTCTATTTTCGTAAGCTGTAATCCATTTTGATGACTTCATTTCTCCCTTTTTAATCATAGGTCCTGCCATCATTGATGTATGCATTTCATCACCAGTTCTATCTAAAAATCCTGTATTTATAAAAAATACTCTATTTTTTAAAGACCTAATACATTCTTTCAAATTAGAAGATGTTCTTCTTTCTTCATCCATTATTCCTATTTTGCATGTATATTTTTTTAATCCTAAAACTTCTTCTACTTTTGAAAAAATTAAATCTGTAAATGCTGTTTCATCTGGTCCATGCATTTTAGGTTTAACGATATATACAGATCCAGTTCTTGAATTATTTTTTTTCTTTAAATCATGAAGTGCTGCAGCTGTAGTTATAAATGCATCTAAGATACCTTCTGGTACTTCATTTCCGTCATCTAAAATAATGCATGGGTTTGTCATTAAATGCCCAACATTCCTTACAAGCAGAAGACTTCTGCCATGTAATTTTAAATCTTTACCATCCCTAGAAATATAACTTCTATTTGGATTTAGCTTTCTCTCATATAATTTTCCATCCTTTTCAAATTTTGACTTTAGGTCTCCACGCATTAAACCTAGCCAATTTCTGTAACAAATAATTTTATCTTCTGAGTCAACTGCTGCCACACTGTCTTCATTATCACAAATAGTTGATATTGCTGACTCTACTATTATATCGCTTATACCTGCATGGTCTTGTTGAGCAGCAAACGCTCTAGAATCTTTTAAAATTTCAATATGCAAATTATTATTTCTTAAAATAATTGCAGAAGGATTATCACTTTCGCCTCTGTGACCAATAAATTTGTTTTCATCTATCAAGCTAACTAAATTAGCACCTTTAAGAATTTTTAGCTTTCCATCTTTTACTGCAAAGCTTGTTATTTTTTTCCAGCTTAAATCTTTTAATGAAAAATATTTATCTAAAAAATCTCTACCATATTGAATAACCATTTCACCTCTTAGTGGGTCATATCTCTCTGAAACACTATCTTCTGATTGCTCAATAACATCAGTCCCATAAAGACTATCATATAAACTCATCCATCTAGCATTTGCGGCATTCAGTGCATATCTTGCGTTCATAACTGGTACTACTAGCTGAGGTCCTGCAATTTTTGCTATTTCGTCATCAACATCTTTTGTTTCAATTTGAAAATCAGGACCTTCATTTTTTATGTAGCCTATTTCAACTAAAAATTTCTTGTACTTTTCAAAATTAAATTCTGATCCTTTGTTTTTGATATGCCAATCATCAATTTTGTTCTGTAAATCTTTTCTAATGCTTATTAATTTTCTATTTTTAGGTGCTAATTCATTGACAGTTTTTTCGAAACCTGCCCAAAAATTTTCTGGTGATATCTCTGTTTCTTTAAGTAATTCATCCTTAACAAATTGAACAAGATCGCTCGATACTTTTAAACTTTTAATATTTATGTACTTTTCCTGCATAGCACTCTTTCATGACCCCATCTGTATTTTTGCCTGAGAGTTTTGCTCCTTCGGCGGAATTTAATCTCTTTCCAGAGTGTTATGCCTACGTCGGTCCTTTTGCCTGAGAGTTTCCGGGGTGGTTGCTCCTTCGGCGCTAAAAAAAATGTTTAGTCTCTCCCGATGATGAATTTCTATCTGTTAAAATTATTTAGTCAATTAATAACAATTACCATTAAAATAATTCATCATTTTATGGCCTTTTTTATAATTTAACTATCCGATATAATTAAACTATGAAAAATTACCTTAATTTTGAAAATGAAATTAAAAATCTTGAAAATGAAATAGAAAAACTAAAGGATCCATATAATCAAGAAGGACTATCAGAAGTTGATACTCAAAAAATTTCTAGTACACAAGCCGAGTTGGATAAAAAACTAAAAGATATTTACTCAAATTTAGATCCATGGCAAACAACCATGGTTGCAAGACATGAGGACAGACCAAAATCTAAATTTTTTATAGACAATTTATTTGAAGATTTTATTTCATTGTCTGGTGATCGTCATTATGGTGAAGATAAATCAGTTTTAACTGGTTTTGCAAAATTTAAAGGAAATTCAGTTTTAGTTATTGGACAGGAAAAAGGAGAGGATTTAGATAGCAGAATCGAGAGAAACTTTGGAATGATGAGACCTGAGGGATACAGGAAAACAATTCGATTAATGAATTTGGCAAACAAATTTAATATTCCAATAATTTCCTTTATAGATACTCCAGGTGCGTATCCAGGTGTTGGCGCAGAGGAAAGAGGTCAAGCAGAAGCAATTGCAAAATCAATAGAATGTTGCATGGAACTTAAGGTCCCAACAATTGCAATAATAATTGGTGAGGGAGGTTCTGGAGGAGCGATCGCTCTTGCATCTTCAAATAAAGTTATAATGTTTGAGAATGCAATCTATTCAGTTATATCTCCTGAGGGATGTGCAACTATTCTTTGGAGAGACCCAAAAAAAATGCTTGACGCTGCCAAAGCTATGAAACTTTCAGCAAAAGACTTATTGGAATTAAAAGTTATCGATGAAATTATTCCTGAGCCTTTGGGCGGTGCCCATCGAGATAGAGATACGATGCTTGAAAACTTAAAAACTTCTATCATACAAAACTTAGATTACTTCAAAGACCTATCTCCAGAGGAGATTGCAAATGAAAGAAAAAATAAGTTTTTAAAGATTGGAAGGAATGACGGATTTATAAGTAAAACAGAGGATTTAAGTTCATTAACTGTCAAAAAAAATAAATTTGAAAATATTTTAAAATCAAAAAAAATACAAATTGGTATTGGTATAAGTGTTATTTTGTTAGGTTTGATTTTTTTATTAATTTAAAATTATAAAGCTCCACAGCAATTTTTAAATTTTTTCCCTGTTGCTTCACATCTGTCATTTCTTGAAATTTTTTCATTTTTCTTAGTGATAAGTAAACATTTTGGATTGTTATTTTTTTCTATATTTCTAATATTTTGATTCGAGGATTTTTCTTCCTTAACTACTTTTAAATTCATCAAGATCGTAATATAGTCTAATTTTAATTTTTCTAAGAGGTTTGAAAATAAATCAAAAGCCTCTTTTTTGTATTCAATTAGAGGATCCCTTTGACCATAAGACCTTAAACCAACAACTTGTCTTAATTGTTCTAAATATTGAATGTGAGATTTCCAATTTAAATCAATTGATTGTAGAAAAATCCTTTTTTCAATATCTTTTGCATAATCTTCTCCAAGAATTTTAATTCTTTCATTTCTTGTCTCATTAAATTTTGAAAGTATTTTTTCTTTAAGCTCTTTATCTTTAAATGCAATTAATTCCTCGAACTCCTTATCTGTGAAACTTTTTCCTAGTATTTGCTTAATTCTGTTACTAAATTCTGTGCTCTTAGGATTCGAAAGTTTTTGAATCTTTAGTTTAATTAAGTCCTCAATTATCTCTTTTAAAAATTCGTCAGAATAACCAAAAATATCACCACTACTCATTGCGTTTTTTCTTTGAGAAAAAACAACATATCTTTGATCATTCAGCACATTGTCAAATTTTATTAGGGTTTTTCTAATGTCAAAATTTCTTGCCTCCACTTTCTGCTGCGCTCTCTCTAATGCTTTATTGATCCAAGGATGATCTATGCTTTCTCCATTTTTTAGCCCTAACTTTTCAAGCATATTATTCATAGACTCAGAACCAAAAATTCTCATTAAGTCATCCTCCAAACTTACATAGAATACCGAGCTCCCTTCATCCCCTTGTCGTCCTGATCTACCTCTCGCTTGATTATCAACTCTTCTAGACTCCATTCTTTCTGTACCAATTACAAACAAGCCACCTAAAGATTTTATTTTATCCTTGTTAATTTTGAGTTGATCATCAGGTATAGATCCTTTTTTTCCTCCAAGTTGAATATCAACACCTCTTCCAGAAATGCTGGTTGTGATAATTAAAGATTTTTCTTTACCAGCATTAGCTATAATTTCAGCCTCATTTTCATGATTTTTAGCATTAAGAACCACATGTTTAATATTTTTTTTATTCAATAAATTTGAATAAACCTCAGATTTATTAATACTTGATGTAAAAACGAGTATTGGTTGTCCAAGCTGATTACGTTCTATAATTTTATTAACGATTGCGTTATTTTTTTCTTCTTCTGTTCTAAATATTAAATCATTAAAATCTTTTCTGATCATTTCTTTGTTAGTGGGAATTACTACAACTTGTAAATCATAAATTTCAAAGAACTCTGCAGACTCGGTTAAAGCAGTACCAGTACAACCTGCTAATTTTTTATAAAGTTTAAAATAATTTTGATAAGTTATTGAAGCTAACGTTTGATTTTCTGCCTGAATATCAATTTTTTCTTTTGCCTCAAGTGCCTGATGCAAGCCATCTCCAAATCTTCTACCTTCAAGAATTCTACCTGTTAATTCATCAATTATTTTTAAACTTCCATCTTTTACAATATAGTCTTTGCCTTTCTCAAATAAATGATTTGCCCTTAAGGCTTGATTCACATGGTGAACTAAGTGTAAATTTTCTGGATCATAAAAATTATCATTTTTTAAAATTCCAGCATTTGAAAAAAGTTTTTCAACATTATTAATTCCATCGTTCGTTAAAAGAATACTTTTTTCTTTTTCATCAATTTCAAAATCTTTATCATTTAAAATTTTTATTAGTTTATCAATTGCTAGATACTGTGCAGTTTTATCCTCGGCAGATCCGGATATTATTAAGGGTGTTCTTGCTTCATCAATTAAGCAAGAGTCTATTTCGTCAACAATTGAAAATGAATGTTCTCTTTGGACCATCTCATTTTGTGAAAATTTCATATTATCCCTAAGATAATCAAATCCTAATTCACTATTTGTTGCATAGGTTATGTCACAATTATAATTTTTTTTACGCTCCTCATCGCTTTGGTCATTATTGATAAACCCCGAAGTTAACCCAAGAAAATTATAAATTAGTCCCATTTCTATCGAGTCTCTTTTTGCCAAATAATCATTAACAGTTACTATATGAACTCCTTTTTCATTTAATGCGTTTAAATAAGCTGCTAATGTGATTGTTAAAGTTTTTCCTTCACCCGTTCTCATTTCAGCTATTTTACCTTCATGAAGAATAACACCACCAATTAATTGAACATCAAAATGTCTTTCTTTTCGAGTTCTTTTCGAAGCTTCTCTTACAAGTGCAAAAGCTTCAGGCATTATATCATTTAATGATTTTCCACTCTTAATTAGATCTTTAAGCTCTAAGGTTTTTTTTGGAAAATCCGCATCATCTAATTTTATAAATTTTTCCTCTAGCAAATTAATTTTTTCAACAATCTTGCTAACCCTATCAAGCTCTTTTTGGTTACTAGATTTAATAAATTTAGAGATTAGATTTAATGGATTAAACATGACTATTTGATTTATTCTTTAAGTATTTTGTTTAATATATGTATTAAATAAATAATTTAAACAATATGGGAATTAATTTTACAAATTTTCTATCTTCACAATCAAAAAATACCAAAATGATTGATTTTCAAGACTTAGATCACATCGATGGTCTGTCAATTTCAGTACTAAGCGCAAATTTATATAAAAATGATAGAGATGATTTGTCAATGTTTTATTTTAGAGATGGAGCAAATCATGCTTCGTTATATACACAGTCTAAAATTGTTTCTGAAAATATAAAATGGAACTTAAATCAAAAAGCAAAAAAGGTATTTTCTTTATTAGTTAACACTAGAAATGCAAACGCATTTACAGGCAAACAAGGATATGAGGGTTTGAAAAAATTAGCTGATATAGTATCTAAAAATTTGACAGAGAAACAAAAACAAGACGAGGAAAAACCTAAAAAAATAAATCCAAAAGAAATTCTATTTGGTTGTACAGGTACAATAGGAGAAGAGTTTCCATTTGAAAAAATATCTCATCAGATACCTAATTTAATTAATAAAATTCGTTACACACAAAATAAATTCATTTGGATGAAAGCAGCTCTTGGAATAATGACTACTGATACTAAACCAAAAATTGCTATGGAAGAGTGCAAGATAGGAAGCGAGAAAGTTAAAATTTATGGGATTGCCAAAGGTTCTGGTATGATAAATCCCAATATGGCAACAACTTTAGCTTACATTTTTACCGATGCGAGCTTATCTAATGATATTTTAACTAAATTATTAAAAAAAAATATCTTTAATACTTTTAATGCAATTTCTTGTGATGGAGATACTAGTACAAACGATATGGTGACTATTTTTGCAACTAATAAAATCAATAATTCAAAAATAAAAAGTATAAATGAAAGCAAAATAAAAAATTTTGATAAAGCCTTAAATAACGTTTTATTAAATTTAGCTAAAAGAGTTGTTGCAGATGGTGAGGGGGCATCAAAATTTATTTCTATAAATGTATCTAAATGCAAAAATGAGATAGAGGCAAAAAAAATAGCTTTTTCGATAGGAAACTCACCCTTAGTAAAAACTGCTATTACAGGCGAGGATCCTAACTGGGGAAGAATAATAATGGCAATAGGTAAAGCTGGTCCAAAAATTAATTTAAAAAAACTTTGTATAAAATTAGGAAATTTAAAAATAGTCCAAGATGGAAAGCTGTATGAAAAATATCAAGAAGAGGTGGCATCTAAATATATGAAAAATGAAAATATAGATATTAGTGTTGAAGTTTATACAGGAAAAAAAGATTTTACTGCATACACTATGGATCTAACTAATAAATATATAGAAATTAATTCAGACTATAGAAGCTAGACAATATTGAAAATTTTTATTTAAAACCTATTTAAAAGAAATGATTAAATATAAGCTAATTTGTAGAGATTGTAACATTAAATTTGATAGTTGGTTCGCATCATCTAGTGAGTATGAAAAGTTAAAAAAAAGAAAATTTTTGAATTGTCATACTTGCAACTCATTAAATGTAGAAAAAACTTTAATGGCTCCACAATTAATAAACAGCAAAACTAAATATGATACAAAACTAGATACTTTAAAATATTCAAAAATTAAAAAAACTATTAAAAATTATCAAAAGTTTATTAAAAACAATTTTCAATATGTAGGAGACAACTTTGCTTATGAGGCAAGATCAATTCATTATAATAATAAAAAAAAATCTAAAGGCATATATGGAAGCGCCACCAAACGAGATCTTAAAGACCTTAAAGATGAAGGCATAGAGGCTCAAATGATACCCTGGATAGAAGATAAGGAAAATTAATTTTTTAAAAATCTTGCAATATAGTTTACAGATAGGTCTTTTGTAATATTCCACTGGTCTTTAATTATATTAAAGTGCATTCCATCAAACTTTTTTAAAGATAAGTTATTCTTAGTTAGAATCTTTTTGAGCTCCTCAGGTTTAACAAATTTTTCCCACTCGTGAGTTCCTATTGGCAACCATCTTAAAACATACTCTGCTCCTATTATAGCAAACACATATGACTTTAATGTTTTATTAATTGTTGCAACAAACATTAATCCATTTTTCTTAAGAAGTTTAGAACATGATTTTAGAAAGAAAGAAATATCCTCTACATGCTCAACTATTTCCATATTGAGTATTACATCAAATTTTTTATTAATTTTCATTTTTTCAGGAGATGAACAAATATAATTTATTTTAAGCCTATTTTTTTTTGCATGTAATTTTGCAATTTTAATATTTTTTATGGACGCATCGATACCAGTAACTTTAGCACCCAACCTACACATAGGTTCAGAAAGTAATCCTCCGCCACAACCGATATCTAAAATATTAATTCCATATAGAGGCTTAGCCTTATTTCTTGTTTTAAATTGTTTAATTATGTTTTCTTTAATATATTCTATCCTTATTGGATTGAATTTGTGCAAAGGTTTGAATTTTCCATGGGGATCCCACCATTCATCCGCCATATTTGAAAATTTTTCTATTTCTTTTTTATTTACGCTACTCATGTTAGATAATTAGTTGACATAGCAATTAAGATGTATTTTATCAAATATTAATTAAATAATAATTAACAAGCTGATCATGAAAACTGTAGTACTAAAATTTGGAGGAACTTCTGTAGGTAGTATCGATAGAATAAAAAAAGTATGCAAAATTATAGCTGGTTATAAAAAGAAAAAATATAATGTGGTTGTAATTTCTTCTGCCATGAGCGGTGTTACTGATGACTTAGTTAAAAAATCCAAGTCAATAAGTAATAATTTTGATTTAGCAGAATATGATGCACTACTATCCACTGGTGAACAAGTTTCTTGTGCGCTTATAGCAGGAAGATTGAAACATATTGGATTTAAATCTAGATCTTGGTTATCCTGGCAGCTTCCAATTATTACAGAGGGAAATCACTCAGTTTCTAGAATAAATAAAATAAATATTAAGGAAATAACTAAATATATTAAAAAAGGTGGTGTTCCAATTGTAACTGGTTTCCAAGGTATTAATAAAAATCGTAGAATAACTACTATTGGCAGAAGTGGATCTGATGCAACTGCAATTATGTTAGCTAAATATATCAAAGCAGACGAATGTATAATATTCACGGACGTAGAAGGGGTTTATACTACTGATCCACGACAGCATAAAAAAGCAAAAAAAATTAAAACAATTTTTTATGATGAGATGCTCGAAATGGCATCATTGGGTTCAAAAGTTATGCAACCAACTTCAATTCAGGATGCAAAGCTAAATAAAATAGATATCAAAGTACAATCCTCTTTTTCGTATAAGTCGGGAACTTTAATCACAAGTTCAAGAAAATCATTTAGTGATCAAATAATAACCGGTATATCATCAACAAAAAATGATGCTAAAATCACAATAGTTGGTGTTAAAGACAGACCTGGTGTTGCTGCATCAATTTTTAAACCATTATCAAAAAATCTCATTAACGTTGATATGGTTGTTCAAAATATTTCACAAAATGGAAAAAGTACTGATTTGACTTTTACAATTAAATCTGAGGATCTTAAAAGGACAGAAAAACTTATAAAAGAAAATAAAAGCATTTCATATAAAAAATTATCTTTTGACAGAAATGTATCTAAAGTATCAATAATTGGCGTTGGAATGATTACAACACCAGGAATAACTTATAGAATGTTTCAAGCTTTAGCTTTAAAAAAAATAAATATTTTAGTTATTTCAACCTCTGAAATTAAAATTTCAGTTTTAGTATCGGCAAAGCATGTTAAAAAGGCAATTGCTTCTTTACATAAAGAATTTAATTTAGATTAATTGAATGAGTGTTAGACCATTTAGAGATATCAGAAGAAGAAAAACAAAAGTGATAAATGTTGGTGATGTCAAAATTGGAGGTGATAATCCAATTTCTGTACAATCCATGACAAACACTTTAACAACGGATGTTAAAGCAACAATAAATCAAATTAACAATATTGCTGAGGAAGGAGCTGATATCGTTAGAGTTTCGTGTCCAGATACAGAGTCAACCAAAGCTCTTAAAGAGATAGTTAAACATGTATCTATCCCAGTAGTAGCAGATATTCATTTTCATTATAAAAGAGCGATCGAAGCAGCCGAAAATGGAGCTAAATGTTTAAGGATTAATCCTGGTAATATTGGAGAGGAGTCAAAAATTCATGATGTTCTTAGTGCTGCAAAGAATAATGGTTGTTCAGTTAGAATTGGTGTAAATGCTGGATCATTAGAAAAAGATATCTTAGATAAGTTTAAAGAACCCTGTCCAGAAGCTCTAGTGGAAAGTGCCTTAAGAAATATAAAAATATTAGAAGATAAAGATTTTTTTAATTTTAAAATAAGTGTTAAGTCCTCAGATGTTTTTTTATCAATTGGTGCTTACAGACAATTATCCAAGGTATGTGATTATCCTCTTCATTTGGGTATTACTGAGGCTGGGAGTTTTGTATCTGGAAGTATAAAGTCATCCATTGGACTTGGGAGTCTTTTAATGGATGGGATTGGTGACACTATAAGAATTTCTTTATCAGATAATCCTACAAAAGAAGTAACAATAGGAAATGAAATTTTAAAATCATTAAATTTAAGAAATAGAGGGGTGAAAATCATATCATGCCCCTCTTGTGCGAGACAAGCTTTCAAAGTAATTGATACTGTAAAAATATTAGAAGAAAAACTTTCTCACATAAAAACACCAATAACCCTGTCGATAATAGGATGTGTTGTTAATGGGCCTGGAGAAGCTGCTATGACAGACATAGGTATTACTGGAGGTGGAAAAGGTAATAATATGCTTTATTTATCTGGAGTTCAGAATGAAAAAGTTTTGACTAAAGATATTATTGAAAAAGTCGTCACAGAAGTTGAAAAAAAAGTTTCTGAGCTGGAAAATTAAAAATGATACCCAACAAAACAATTGAGGAACTTATATCAAGGCATTCGACATTAGAAAAAGATTTATCTTCTGGAACTATGGACAAAAAGCTTTTTGCAGAAAAATCAAAAGAGTACTCAGATGTAAATGAAATTATTGAAAGTGCGAAAAAATATATTTTATTTAATAATAATAAAAATGAATTAGAAAAAATATTAAACGATAGTTCATCAGACGAAGAATTAAAGAATATGGCTGAAACTGAATTAAGTGATTTACAAAAACAACACAAGATAAACGAAAAAAAATTAAAATTATTTTTACTACCAAAAGACGAAGCAGATAAAAAAAACGCTATTATTGAAATAAGAGCAGGAACTGGTGGATTAGAAGCAAGTTTATTTGCTTCTGATCTCTTTAAAATGTATGAAAAAGTAAGTAATAAAAAAAAATGGTCTTTAGAACTGATTTCAATTTCAAGAAGTGATGCTGGTGGCTTAAAAGAAGTTATAGCTTCAATTAAAGGTAATAATATTTATTCCACACTTAAATATGAAAGTGGAGTTCATAGAGTTCAAAGAGTTCCTGATACTGAAACACAAGGAAGAGTTCATACATCAGCAGCAACAGTTGCTGTATTACCTGAAGTGGAGGAAGTTGATTTAAAAATAAATGATTCAGATTTAAGAGTAGATGTTTTTAGAGCTGGTGGGCCTGGAGGGCAATCAGTTAATACAACGGACAGTGCTGTAAGAATAACCCATATTCCTACTGGATTATCTGTCTCCCAGCAGGACGAAAAATCACAACATAAAAATAAAGCAAAAGGAATGAAAATACTGAGAGCACGTCTGTATGAATTAGAGAGATCAAGAATTGATCAAGAGAGATCAAAAGATCGTAAAACTAAAATTGGGACTGGAGATAGGTCAGAGCGTATTAGAACTTATAATTTTCCCCAAGGAAGAGTGACAGATCATAGAATAAATTTAACACTACATAGATTAGAAGAATTTTTAGAAGGTGAAGCCTTTGATGAAATGATTGAGTCGTTAACTTTACAAGCTCAAGAAGAGAGCTTAAATAATTTAAAATAATGAATATTAATTCAGCAATTATTTATGGTGCAAAAGTTTTAGAAGAAAACTTAATAAAAAATTCATATTTAGACTCCGAAATACTAATGACTAAGGCAATAGGAAAAGATAGAAAATATATTTTACTTAATTCTAAAAGAGATATCAATAAACAGAATTTAAATACTTTTCAAAAATTGATAAAGGAACGATCATTAAGAAAGCCAATAGCATATTTAACAAATAAAAAATTTTTTTGGAAATCCGAATTTACTTTATCAGATGATGTTTTGATACCACGACCAGATACAGAATTGGTTATTGAGAAAGTTTTAGATTTAACTTCATATAAAAAAAAATTAAATTTATTAGAGATTGGTGTTGGATCGGGATGTATACTCTTATCAATATTAAAAGAGAGAAAAAGTTTTTATGGGACAGGAATTGATATAAGCAAAAGCTGTATAAAAATAACTAAATTAAACGCAATTAAGCTTAAAGTAAGTTCTAAACTTAAATTATTTAAATCAAATGTTGACAAATTCAATTTAGGCAAATATGACTTGATAATATCTAATCCTCCATATATTAAAAATTTTGATTTAAAATATTTGGAAAAAGATGTTACTAAGTTTGAACCAAAACTAGCTTTAGACGGTGGATTAGACGGTTTATCAGCAATCAGAAAAGTAATTAAGAAATCATCTGAACTGATAAAGAAGAATGGTAGGTTTGTTTTAGAGATCGGTTTTGATCAAAAAAACAAAGTAATTAGTTTATTAAGTAAAGAGGGATTTTATATTAATAGTATTAACAAAGATCTTGCTAATAAAGACCGATGTATAGTTTGTACGAAAATATAGTTTTTTAAAAACATGGTAACATTTAGAAACAATAATAATAATAGAAGAAATAATTTTAGAAGAAGCGACAGAAGCTTTAAAGTTAGCGGGGATAGACCTAAATTTGGATCAAATTTCTCTAACAATGAAAATTTTAAAAGAAAAGCCCCTGGAAGAAATAATCATAATGCACCAAAATTAATTGAAAAGTACAACGACTTAGCAAGAGAAGCTTCCTCAAATGGTGACAAAATTTTATCTGAAAATTATCTCCAACATGCGGATCATTTTATGAGAGTTTTGAATGAAAGAGAAAGTATCAGAAGAGAGCGGTTTTCTGATAATAAAAGTAAGGATCAAGCTAATCAATCAGAGGCAAACAAGATTCAAAATGAAGAAATTTCAAATAGTAATTTAGCTAATGAAGCAAAAAAAGAGAATGAGGAAGAAAAAATTCCAGAAACTCTAGTTTAAATCCTTAGTTAATTCCTATAATTTTTTCAGATTTTAAAACATCTAATTTGATTTTTTTAGTCTCAAAAATTTTTCTTTCTTTACCTTTTAAAATCTTCCCAGATGGTAGTTTTAGTTTTTGAGAATTCACTTTTTTTCCATTAACTATAACTTCGTAGTGTAAGTGAGGACCAGTTGATTTGCCTGTTGATCCTACATAACCTATTGTTTGACCTTGTTTAACTCTCACACCTGTTTTAATACCACGAGCAAATTTTGACATGTGTGCGTAAATAGTTTGATAAGTAGAATTATGTCTTATTTTTACACAATTTCCTCCACCACCACACCATCCTACTTTTTTTATTACACCATCTCCTGATGCCATAATAGGCGTTCCCATTGGTGCAGCAAAATCAGTTCCCTTATGCATTTTATTAAAGCCGTCTATAGGATGTTTTCTCATCCCAAATGGAGATGAAAGCCTAGCACCATTTATTGGAGTTTTCATTAGCGCTTTTTTAACACTTTTCCCATTTTTATCGTAATGACCTTCACTGCCATCCTTATCAAAATAATATAAACTATTATTTTGACCACTAAGTTTTAGGTTAGCAAAAAGAATTTCTCCAGTTTCAACTATCTGATTTTTTTCGTTTAAGAATATTTCATACATAATTTGAAATTTATCTTGTTTTCTGATGTCTCTTTGAAAATCCACCTGAAATCCATAAATTCTTGCAAACTCAATTATTGTATTTGCAGGAATATTTTCATCAGTTGCAGCTTTGTAAAGACTTTGTAAAATTACATTTTCCTTATAAACAATTTCTTTATTTAGTTTAATTGATAAAATTTCTTCGTTAAATTTATCACTCTCAATATTTCTTTTTAAAAATATTTTTTGAGTATTTGAAGTTTGATATATAAATTCAGTAATTTTATTACTAGTTTTATCTAAATTAAATTGAATTAGTTGTTTTGTATTTAATTTGTTAAGATCAATTTTATCTTTAAGAGATTTTTTTATCTTAATGATTTCGCTTTTTTCAATTGAATAGTTTTCTAAAACTTTGTCAAAAGTTTCTCCAGATTTAATTTTATGCTTAATTTTTTTGTATTTAGGCTCAAGGTTGTCAACTAAATGACTTAAAGTTTTTTTAAAATAAATATTATCAATAAAATTATTATAAGCTTGAATACTATTATTTTTTTTGAAATTAAAATAGCTTGTTGAAACAACAGTGATGGAAATTAAAAAAATTAGAACAAAAATTTCAGTATTTTTTATAATTTTCTTTTTTAAATTTTTAAGCATTTGAAAATGAATAGGTTACAATTATTAGTTTAGTGAAACCTAAAAATCAAAAAAAACCCTTAAAAATTGCGCATTTTTATCCATTTTTTTTAAAGTTAAACGCTTGATTTCCTATTATTTTAGCCTATAAGCACTGAACTTCTCAACAAAATTATTGTAAATACAATAAATAATCGAGGATTATTGAGACTTTTTTGCTCAATTAGCTATTTTAAAAGTAAAAATTTAAGAAGAGAAGTGTGGACGGTTAAGGTTACCAAAAATTTGTCGTACACACTTCAACATCATGTAAATTTTATTCTTAGAATTTATATGGAAGCTAGTGTGCGCCGTTTTTAAACTTGAGAGTTTGATCATGGCTCAGAACGTACGCTGGCGGCACGCCTAACACATGCAAGTCGAACGAAGTAGCAATACTTAGTGGCAGACGGGTGAGTAACATGTAGGTATCTGCCCTTTGGCCTGGAATAACACGAGGAAACTTGTGCTAATACCAGATAAGTCTTTACGGAGAAAGCTTTATGCACCATTGGATGAGCCTGCACTTGATTAGTTTGTTGGTGGGGTAACGGCCTACCAAGACTGTGATCAATAGCTGATTTGAGAGGATGATCAGCCACATTGGGACTGAGACACGGCCCAAACTCCTACGGGAGGCAGCAGTGGGGAATCTTGCACAATGGAGGAAACTCTGATGCAGCGATGCCGCGTGAGTGAAGAAGGCCCTTGGGTTGTAAAGCTCTTTCGTCGGGGAAGAAAATGACTGTACCCGAATAAGAAGGTCCGGCTAACTTCGTGCCAGCAGCCGCGGTAATACGAAGGGACCTAGCGTAGTTCGGAATTACTGGGCTTAAAGAGTTCGTAGGTGGTTGAAAAAGTTGGTGGTGAAATCCCAGAGCTTAACTCTGGAACTGCCATCAAAACTTTTCAGCTAGAGTATGATAGAGGAAAGCAGAATTTCTAGTGTAGAGGTGAAATTCGTAGATATTAGAAAGAATACCAATTGCGAAGGCAGCTTTCTGGATCATTACTGACACTGAGGAACGAAAGCATGGGTAGCGAAGAGGATTAGATACCCTCGTAGTCCATGCCGTAAACGATGTGTGTTAGACGTTGGAAATTTATTTTCAGTGTCGCAGCGAAAGCGATAAACACACCGCCTGGGGAGTACGACCGCAAGGTTAAAACTCAAATGAATTGACGGGGACCCGCACAAGTAGTGGAGCATGTGGTTTAATTCGAAGATACGCGCAGAACCTTACCAACACTTGACATGTTCGTCGCAACTTTAAGAGATTAAAGTTTTCGGTTCGGCCGGACGAAACACAGGTGCTGCATGGCTGTCGTCAGCTCGTGTCGTGAGATGTTGGGTTAAGTCCCGCAACGAGCGCAACCCTCACTTTTAGTTGCCATCATTTAGTTGGGCACTCTGAAAGAACTGCCAGTGATAAGCTGGAGGAAGGTGGGGATGACGTCAAGTCCTCATGGCCCTTACGTGTTGGGCTACACACGTGCTACAATGGTATCTACAACAGGAAGCAAGACTGCGAGGTTAAGCAAATCCTTAAAAGATACCTCAGTTCGGATTGCACTCTGCAACTCGAGTGCATGAAGCTGGAATTACTAGTAATCGTGGATCAGCGTGCCACGGTGAATGCGTTCCCGGGTCTTGTACACACCGCCCGTCACACCATGGGAGTTGGTTCTACCTTAAGGCAAGGTTTCAAACCCTTGACCACGGTATAGTCAGCGACTGGGGTGAAGTCGTAACAAGGTAGCCGTAGGGGAACCTGCGGCTGGATTACCTCCTTTCTAAGGATGAATAAAAGTAAATTTTATTCTAAATAATATACAGGTAATGTTGACCGTCCTCATTTCTCTTCTTAAAGTAGTGTTTCTCTTTGCATAGGGGCCGGTAGCTCAGTTGGTTAGAGCACACCCTTGATAAGGGTGGGGTCGAAAGTTCGAGTCTTTCTCGGCCCACCAATTTAAGATCATGGGGGATTAGCTCAGCTGGGAGAGCGCCTGATTTGCATTCAGGAGGTCAGCGGTTCGATCCCGCTATCCTCCACCAAAACACTTAGATATAAAAATTCGTAAAAACTAATAATTAATATCAAAATCTATATCTGAACATTAGTAAAGTTATTATCTAATGTTCAAAATAAAAATTTGATTCAACACAGAATTTTTTTCTGTGCATAAATCAAGCGTTTAAGGGCGTGTAGTGGATGCCTTGGCA